>JAYUGD010000967.1:0-3499 GCA_043767785.1 Zavarzinella sp.
GGGGGCTGACGCCCCCGCTCGCCGTGAGTTGGATCGCTAGGAGCATAGCTCAATTGGCAGAGCAGCCGTCTCCAAAGCGGCAGGTTGAAGGTTCGATTCCTTCTGCTCCTGTGGGCCGTCGCCCGGCGACGGCCGCTGGCCCCCCGCCCGCCCCTGTTTTTCGGGCGGGCGGTCGCATTGATAACGGACCCGAATCCCGACCCCGGCGCAAGAGGCGCCGGCCCGGGGCACGGACGCACAGGACAGTCAAATGGCCGTTGCCGCTATACCCGCCGCCCAATCCACCCGGTCCGCCCCGCCGATGGGGCTGATCGCCGCCAGTTGCGTCGGGGCCGTGTTCGTCCTCGGGGCGGCCGCCCTCGTGCTGCGGGTGTTGCCCGGCGCGTGGGACGCCAGCATCGGGCAAACGATCACACACACCGTCAACTCGCTGTTCAGCCGGGCCTTGCTGATCGCCGTCCAGATCGCCGCCGCCGTCGGCTTGGCCATCGCCGGGACACGGCTGATCGCCGCCCAGAAGATCCCCGGCGTCCGCGGCGGCATCTTCTTCGTGATCGCCACCATCTTCACGGCCTTCTTCTGCGGCCGGGCCATCTACCTTCAGGCCAGCGGCGGCAGGCTCACCGCCGGCGTCCTGTTGGCCATCGCCTTCAACGCCGTCATCCTGTTCTTCGTCGTGCAGTTCTACCGCACGAATCGGTTCACGGCGTGGTCCCTGGCCGTGGACGAGGGGGGCTTCTTCTCCCCGACCTCGTACAAGCGGTCGCAGGGCCAACGGGTGCGGCGGTTCACGATCATCGGCCTGCTGCTGATTTTCACCAGCGGCGTCTGGACCCTGATGACCCACAACTGGCTGCCGGTCAACACGATCGTTCGGCTCCCCGGCGGGGAAGAAATTTCGTCCCGCATGGGCGACTGGGTCTTGGGCGCCGAGCTCGTAAGCCGGCCGGTGCTGCACCGCGAGGGTGGCATCACGCTGCTGCCGGACTTGGCCTTCACGGTCCCGTTGGTGTTGATCGCGGCGTCCCTGTGGTTCGCGTGGCGGGCGGTGAACTTCCCGCCGTTCGCGGACTTCCTGATCGCCACCGAGGCCGAGATCAACAAGGTGTCGTGGACGCCCCGCAAGGCCCTGATCCGGGACACGATTGTGGTCCTCACGTCGCTGGTCCTGATCACGGTCTTCCTGTTCGTCATCGACGTGTTCTGGGGGTGGCTCCTCAGCCGGGAATTGGTCGGCGTGCTGCCGACCGCCTCCGAGAAGCCGGAAATCAAGAAAGAGCTTGGCGCCCAAGACTGGTGACCCCGGGCTTGCCCCGCGGCCAGAAAGTGAACTCCCGTGATGAGCGACGAAGACCTGCCGGAACCCGCCGACGCCGCTGACGCCGGCCACGACCCCGCCGCGGCCACCGAGACGGCAACCGCCGTGTTGGACGCCCCGGCCGCCGCCGTCTTGGCCGCCGCCCCGCTGCCCGCCGCCACCAACAAGAAGAAGTGGTACGTCGTCAAGGTGCAGAGCGGCCGGGAGGACTCCATCAAGAAGGCCCTCGACCGCGGCGTGAAGATTAACAACCTTGAGCCGTACATCGCGAACATCCTCGTCCCCGTCGAGAAGGTCACGGAGGTCCGCGACGGGAAGCGCCGCGTCAAGAAGGTCAAGAAGTTCCCCGGCTACCTGTTCGTGGAGTGCGAGTACAACGAGCACACGCTCTACCTGTTCCGCGAGACGAGCGGCGTCGGCGACTTCGTCGGGGCCACGCTGGTCCGCGCCCCGCTGCCGCTGAGCGACCGGGAAGTGCAGCGGATGCTGGCCGACCAGGAAGAGTTCATGGGCGACAAGCCCAAGGACGCCGCCGCCGAGGACCCGTCCGCCGCCGCCCGCGTGAAGTTGGACTTCGACATCAACGACGCGGTCAAGGTCCGCGAGGGGATGTTCGCCAACATGGAAGGCCCCGTCAAGGACATCACGGACCGCGACAGCCAGACCCCGAAGGTCAAAGTCGTCCTCACCATCTGGGGCCGCCCGGTCGAAGTCGATCTGGAATACTGGCAGGTGGACCGGGTGTGACGCGGCGTATTGTTTAGCCGCGACGCGACGCTTCGGAGTGGAGCGCGGACTGGGACCCGATAAAGACATTTTTAGCCACGGATCGAACACGGATGAAACACGGATAAAAGCAGAAGACAGTTCGAAAACCGAAGACGGATGAAGAACGGATTCACACAGCCAGGCACGGCCTTTTCGTGACGGCTCTGTGTCTCATCCGGTTTTCATCCGTCTTGGTTTTAGGTATGTCTTCTGCTTTTATCCGTGTTTCCTCCGTGTTCGATCCGTGGCTAAAAAGGTTTTAGAATTCGGCTTCCGGCCCGCGCTCCACACCGAAGCGTCGCGGAGCGGGTAAACAATACTCACCCTTCAACCCTCGTCCGACCGCCCATTTTCCCCATCTAATTGGCCGTGACACGCCGCGCGGTTTCGGGTATGCCCGGCCCGCTCATGCGTGTCGTCCTCTCCATCATCGGGCTGTGTTGGGCCGCGCTCGCCGCGGCCGGGGCCGAGCGCCAAGCGCCGGACTGGCTGCCGCGGTACGACATCGCCATGCACTACGACCTGCCCGGCCACAAGGTCGAGGTCACGCAGAACGTCACGTGGACGAACCGGACGGCCAAGCCCGTCGACGAGATCGTCTTCAACGCCCACTCGCACTTCCAGCCGCCGACCGGGGCGGTGGACCGCCTCTTCCTCGCCAAGATGCTGGAGATCATGCGCGTCCCGGCGAGCGAGGGCATGTACAACACGCCGGCCCTAGTCATGAACAAGGTCGAGCGCTTGGAGAAAGTGGGCGGGGCGTGGACGCGGCGGGAAGTGCACCACCGCTTCCGGTCCGACATGACGACCGCCCTGGTGGTCCCGCTGCCGGAGCCGCTGCCGGCGGGCGGCACGCTCACGCTGGCCCTGTCGTACACGATGGACTTGCCGCAGAAGCAGGGGCGGTGGGGCCAGTGGGAGGGCGTCACGTTCCTCAGCAACTGGCACCCCGTGGTGGCGGTCCTGCACCCGGAGAAGGGCTGGCAGCCGACGCCGTTCGTCCCGTGGCACCAGCCGTTCTTCAACGAGGCCGGCGTGTACACCGTGCGGGCGAAATTGCCGAAGGGCCAGAAGGTCGCCTGCACCGGCCCGATCATTTCAACCACGGATGTCGGCGCCGAGCAGGAAGTCGAGATCGGCCCGGTGACGGCCCGCGACTTCACCATCCTGTGTTCGGACCGCTTTCAGGAATTCACCGGGGACGCCGGCGGCGTCACGGTGAGGTGCCTCGCCTTCCCGGAGCACGAGTTTTACGCCCGGGCGCTGGTGAAGCACGCCGCCCGCGCGCTGCAGGCGTACGTGAAGTGGTTCGGCCCGTACCCGTACAAAGAACTGGTGATCGCGGAGTCCTACTTCGGGTGGAACGGCAACGAGTGCTGCGGGCTGGTGATGATCGACGAGCGCGTCTTCGCC
>JAYUGD010000968.1:0-3492 GCA_043767785.1 Zavarzinella sp.
AGCTTCTTCGTCCGCACGGCGCTGGGGCAGTACGACGTGGAAACCCCGGAGCAGTTGCTCGGCCTGCTGGCCCGCATCGCGCGGAACAAGTTGGCCGGCCACGTGAACCGCCTCCAAGCCCAGAGGCGGGACCACCGCCGCGAAACGTCCTTGGAGGCCCGCCACGGCGAGGTGTCCCGCCGGGCGTCCGACGTGGTCGATCAGGTGTCGGCCAAGGAACTCCTCCAGAAAATTCGGGCGGGGCTGACCCCGGACGAGGCGGCCATCGCGGAACTCCGGGCCGACGGCTTGGGGTGGAAAGACATCGCGCTGGAGTTGGGGGCGGGCGAAGAGGGCCTGCGCAAAAAATTGACGCGCGGCTTGAACCGAGTGATGACTGACCTGGGGGCGGACGAGCAAGACGATGAATAAGCCCGCGGCTTACGCACAGGACGACTTGCTCGACCGGCAACGGGCCGCGTGGGCGGGCGGGACCCAGCCGCCCCCGGAAGAATTTCTCTCCGGCGAGCCCTCGGAGTACAGCGGCGCGGTCCTCCTGGATTTGATTTACAACGAAATCATCATCCGCGAAGAACAGGGGGATCTCCCCACCCTGGAAGAATACGTCTCGCGGTATCCGGCCCTCGCCGCGGATTTACACGTTCAATTCGAAGTCCACGCCGCCGTTCGGGGCGACAAGGCCAACACGCTGCGGCTGTCCGGGACGGACCCCGGTTCCCATTTTCCCCCGCCGCAGACGGTGACCCACCGGACGGCCGTCGCCGGGTACGAAATCCTCGGTTCGCTCGGCGAAGGCGGGATGGGCGCGGTCTTCAAAGCCCGTGATCAGTCCCTGAACCGCCTCGTCGCCCTCAAGATGATCCGCCCCGGCCACGTCCCGTCCGACCGGGAACGGCGGCGGTTCCGCACCGAGGCCGAGGCCATCGCCCGGTTGCGGCACCCGAACATCGTCCGCATCCACGAGGTGGGGGAGATCGACGGGGCGCCGTATCTCAGTCTGGAACTGGCCGAGGGGGGCACGCTCGCCGGCCGGTTGCGGGAATTCCCGTACACGCCGCGCGCCGCCGCCGACTTGATCCGCACGCTGGCCGCGGCCATCCAGCACGCCCACGACCACGGCATCGTCCACCGCGACTTGAAACCGGCGAACATCCTCTTCGGGGCCGACGGCTCCCCTCGCGTCGCCGACTTCGGCTTGGCGAAAATCGTGGAAGACGGGGACGCGGGCCGGGACCACACCCACCCCGGCGAACCCGTCGGCACGCCGCGCTACATGTCCCCCGAGCAGGCGGCCGGGACGGCCGGCGTCGGCGCCCCCGCGGACGTCCACGCGCTCGGCTTGCTGCTGTACGAGTGTCTGACGGGCCAGTCGCCGTTCGTCAGCGCCACCGCGGTGCAGACCATGGAGCGGGTTCGAGACGAGGAGCCGCTCCCGCCGCGGCGGTTACAAGCCAAAATCCCGAAAGACGTGGAGACCATTTGCCTCCACTGTCTGCGCAAAGAACCGGGCTGGCGCTACGCGAGCGCGCAGGCCGTCGCAGACGACCTCGGCCGCTTTTTGGACGGAAAACCCATTCTCGCCCGGCCGACCCCCGCGTGGGAGAAGACGTGGAAGTGGGGCCGGCGCCACCCGGCCGCGGCCGCGGGAATCGCCGCCGCCGTCCTGCTCGCGGCCGCGGCCGGCGGTTATTTCCAAGTGCGGGGCGAGATGGAAGCCCGCCGCGTCGCCGGGCTGCGGGGTGAAACGCTCCAGTTAATGGACGACGGCCGGCTGGCCCTCGCGCGCCGCGACCCCCGCGCCGCCCAAGCCCGCTTCTTGGACGCGTGGACGAAGTCTCGCGCCGAACCCGCCTTGGCCGACCTCACGACCGCCGTCTCCGGGTGGCTCGATCACGCTCGGCGGGACGAGGAGCAGGGCGTCTGGAACAAGCGGGCCGGCCCACGGCTGTACGAAGACGTGCGGGACGAGGCGTTCTTGCTCGCCCTGTTGGCGGGCAAGGGCGACGGGGTGATCCGGGCCGACAGTTTCAGCCACGCCCGCGGCCTCGCGGCGGACGGCGAGCCGGGGTGGGACTTCGAGCGGGAACTGTTGGCCGTCATGGAGGCGGAGTCGGCGCTCGCCGCCGGCGATGCCGGGGCCGCGTTGACGTTATTGGACCACATCCCAAATCCGACCACCCGCCTCTGGCACCGGAAGAAGGCCGCGTGTTTCGACGCGCTCGGCCGGGGGCCGGAGGCCGCGGCGGCGCGGGCCGCGGCCGACGCCTTGCCGCCGCTCCCGGTCTGGGAGTTGATCGACCGCGGCGTCGTCCTGTGCCACCAAGGGGCGTTCCGCGAGGCGGAGCGGGCCTTCGACGCGGCATTGGCCGCCGACGCGGGGCACTTCCCGGCGCGGGTGTTCCAAGCCGTGTGCTTCCTCCGCTCGGGCCGGCCGGCGGAAGCGAAAGTGGGGCTGACCGCGTGCGTCGCCCAGCGGCCGGCCTTCGCGTGGGGCTACCTGCTCCGCGGGGACGCCCACCAATTGCTGGGCGACGCGGCCGCGGCCAAGGCGGATTTCGAGCGGATCCTCGGCATGAAGTTGTCCGACGCGCTGCGTCGCCACTTGTCCGAGCGGTTGGGGTCGTTGGAAAATACGCCCGGCGACCGCCCCGCGGGGGCCGACAAGGCGGGCGGTGGCCGCGAATGAACCCGAACGCAAGACACCCGCGGGGCGGTCTCACCTTGATCGAACTGCTGGTGGTGATCGCCATCCTCGCCGTCCTGATCGGGCTGTTGCTGCCCGCGGTGCAAAAGATACGGACGGCGGCCCTCAACGTAAAATGCCAGAACAACCTCCGCAACATCGGCTTGGCGAGCCACAATTTTTACGCCGCCCACGACTGCTTCCCCCGCAATACCGTCCGGCCGCGCGGCACCACGCCGATCAACGGCCAGCCCGCCGGGAACCTTAGCGACTGGGGCAGCGGGACGTTCGAGTCGTGGATTCGCCAACTCGCCCCGTTCGTCGAAAGCCAAGGGCGCAAGACCCAAGAGGCCATCCCCGTGTTCGGGTGCCCGCTCGACCCGCGCGGGCCGGGGTACACCGTGCCGACGTACGGGTTCACTTGGTACGTCGGCTTGTACGCCAATCCGGGCAAGCCGAACACCGGCATCATCGTGGACGACGCGGACCTCAAGGCGAAGTACACCGTCTCGGTCGAGTCGGTCGCCGACGGCACGAGCAACACCCTGATGCTCGCGGAACGGCCGCCCCCCTTCGACGGCAAGTGGGGCTGGTGGGACACGCGCTGCTGCACCGTGGACACTATTTCGCCCGCGCGCGGCGTCCGGGACACCTACAGCAACGGGGCCAGCGGGAACTGCCCCAAGGTCGCCGTGTACCAACACGGCGACTACCGGGACGACTGCCTGTTCAACGGCATCTGGTCCCACCACGCCGGCGGGTCGTACTTCTGCTTCGGGGACGGCAGCGTCCGCAAGATCGCCTACGCC
>JAYUGD010000969.1:0-3481 GCA_043767785.1 Zavarzinella sp.
GCCTCCGCGTCGCGGCTCACACGGCGGGCGCGGACCGCCGGGTGTGATGGCAATGGCCTGAGGGGTGACATGCCCACGGCTTTGCGTGGGCATGTTTTGGATTCCCGCGTTGTCCGGGCGTTGCGGATGGGTTAAGTTTCCGCATGCCCACGCAAAGCCGTGGGCATGGCGCCCGGCGGATTGTGATGCCGTCAGCCGGCGACCCCTATTTCGGCGTCACTTCAATTATGATCTCATTCGAAGAGGGCGCCGATTTCCCATCGCCGTATCGGACTTTGAAAACGCCAGGGGAGCGGAGATGAGGGCCGAGGTCGTAGGAGAGTGTCATTAAGCCGCCAGGACGGATCTGATGGGTCGTTCCACCCCAATAAGCGAGTATCTCCGGTCGCTCGATCAAAGGTTTGCCGTTCATGTACAAACTATATTCCACGAAGTCCCACCGCCACATCGACTCCGCGCCGCGGACTTCCACCAGGATCGTCAGCGGGGCCTTGTCGCCGACGCGGACGACCTTGGGGCCGACGATGTGAACACGAGCGTTGGCGGCGGGGACGCCCCAGTCGCCGGTGAACCGCCGCAGGGCCGTGCGCAGCCCGCCGTCGCGGAACCCGCCGTCGGCGTCGGCCGGCAGTCTCGCGACGGCCGCCTCGATCAGCGGGAGCGCCGGCCGGTACTCCAAGGCCGCCAAGGCGTGGGCGACATCGCCCAAGTAATGGTCGTTCGTCACGCGGGTGAAGGCCGCGGCCACGTCGGGGGCGGCGGGCCGGTAATTCTGGTGGCCGATCTCTCGGGCGATGGCCGCAATGTCCTCGACATCCGTCGCCTGCCTGATCGCCGCCCGCAAGGCCGGCCCGAGTTTGGGGTGGGAGTGGCCGGCGAGGGCATAAACCACGTATTTGCTGGACGTTTGCCGCAGTCGGTCGCACAGCACGCCGACAGACTCCGGGTCACCCATGTCCCCGAGCACGCCATAGATGCCGTCGAATCCGAGGCCGGAGACCATCTCGCCGGGCTTGACCTCCCGCAGGGCCTTGAGCATCACGGACTTGGCCGGGACGCCCAAGACGATCAGCGAATTGGCCGCCTCGCCGAGGTCACGCCCGCCCCGGCAGAAACGCTCGACGAGCATCATGGCCGTCCGGTCCACGGTCTTCGAGTGATACCCGAAGAGTTGTTTGGCTCTCCCCGACCCGCCGTTGCACAGGGACGGCGTCCAAGCGTTGAGGAGGCGGTCGCAGCGGTGGTGCCACGTGTCGTCCGAGGCGTGCGTGATGATCGTGAAGCGGTCGTTCTTGAGTACGCCCTCCCAGTAGCACGTCCGACAGTGCCAGTGCGAGAGTTTCCGGATGCCGATCCAATCGACCGGCAGGAACCAGACGTGAAGCCATTCCTTGCCGGCCGTCGCCTCGACGCAAAGGCCCGCCCGGTCGTCGAAACTGTGCCAGTCTGACGGGCAGCCGCCCAACCGGAGTTGAACGGTCCAGTCGGCCGGGAGTACTGCTGCGACAGCGTCTTTCAGCTCGGCTTGCGTGGCGGCGGGGAACAACGCCAAGGCCAATCTTGATTGGGGCGCCGGCTCCGGTGGGACGACGGCAACAACGGTCTGGGTTGGCGCTTTCGCCACGCCCGGCGCCGTCCACCGGCCCCCGAGTCCGGCCCCCAACCAGATCACGGCCCCAACGCCCACGGCCAGCCCGACGCCGACCGTCATCCGATGAGATCGTCGCATGATGATCTCCTTCCTGCGATCAATCATACCAAGTCTCGGCAAGTCGCCGGAACACGAACGGGTCGCCGCGGGCCTGCTCCACCCCGCTTCCGCGCCGCGGCGTCACGGGATCGCTGCAAAACACCGGGAGCCCGCGTCACCCCCGTGACGCGGGCTCCCCTCGCTCACTCACTTCTCCGCCAACTCAACTGCACCCCGACGTCGTCCCGCACGAATCGCACTTCGCGCACGCCCCACTTCTCACCAGCGTCAGTTGGCCGCACTCGGAGCAGGGGTCGCCTTCGTAGCCCTTCATGCGGGCTTGCTTGACGCGGTCGGCCAGCAGGGTGCCGGCGGCGGAGGCGGTCGCCGGGGCGGGCTTGGCGGCGGCCGTCGCCGCGTAGCCGCCGTTGCTCGGCTTGGCGGCCGGGGCGGACTTGGAGCCGTTCCCGTTGCCCTCCTTGCTGTTGCCGTTGCCGTTGCCGGGCCTCACGTGGTCCGACTTGGGGACGGCCAGGCGGCGGGAGCCTTTGGACTCGACGATGCGCTCGGCCACGGTCTCCTCGCTCTCGAAGTCCGGCTCGTCCTTGTGCAGCATGTCGCCGCGCAGGCTTTCCGGGTCCACGTGGGCCAAGTCGTACCGGCCGAGGTAGGTGACCGCCAACTCGCGGAAGATGTAGTCGATGATCGACGTCGCCATCTTGATGTGCGGGTTGCCGGCCACGATGCCGTTCGGCTCGAACCGCGTGAACACGAAGGCGTCCGCGAACTCCTCCAGCGGCACGCCGTGCTGCAGGCCGAGGGAGATGGCGATGGCGAAGCAGTTCGTCATGCTGCGGAAGGCGGCGCCCTCCTTGTGCATGTCGATGAAGATTTCGCCGAGGGTGCCGTCCTCGTACTCGCCGGTGCGCAGGTAGACCTTGTGGTTGCCGATGCGGGCCTTCTGCGTGTACCCGGCCCGGCGGTCCGGCAGCCGGCGCCGGCGGGCGATGTAGCGGTGGACGATCCGCTCCGCGATCTTCACCGCCTCCGGCTTCGCGGCCGGGACGACCACTTCCGGCTCCTTGGCCGCGTCCATCGCCTCCAGTTCCGGGGCGTCGGCCACCGAGTTCAACGGCTGGCTGAGCTTGCTGCCGTCGCGGTAGAGCGCGTTGGCCTTGAGCATCAGGCCCCAACTCAGTTCGTAAGCCTTCTTCACGTCCTCGACGGTCGCCTCGTGCGGCATGTTGATCGTCTTGGAGATCGCCCCGCTGATGAACGGCTGGGCGGCGGCCATCATGCGGATGTGCGACTCGGCCGAGAGGAAGCGCTTCCCCTTCTTGCCGCACTTGTTGGCGCAGTCGAACACCGCCAAATGTTCCGGCCGCAAGTACGGGGCGCCCTCGATGGTCATGGTGCCGCACACGAACTCGCTGGCCTCGGCCACCTGCTCCCGCGTGAAGCCCGCGTAGGCCAGCAGGTCGAAGTTCGGGGCCTCGTACACTTCCGGCTTGATGCCCAACTTGTCGCGCAGCAGCTCTTCGCCGAGCGTCCAGCGGTTGAACACGAACTGAATCTCGAACGCCCCGCCCATCGCCGCTTCCAACTTCGCCAGCGAATCTTCCGTGAAGCCCTTAGCCCGCAGCGACGCCGGGTTGATGTGCGGGCACCCGACCAGCGTGCCGGCCCCGCGGCAATACTTCACGATGGCGTCGGCCTCGGCCGGCGTGTACCCGAGCCGGGTCAGCGCCGGCGGCACCGACTGGTTGATGATCTTGAAGTACCCGCCGCCGG
>JAYUGD010000970.1:0-3474 GCA_043767785.1 Zavarzinella sp.
GGTGCTGACGGCCTTTAACTGTAGCGCGCTCTTCCAGGAAGCCCGGCAGGAGGTGATTCCCACCGCCGTGAGCAAGAACATGGGAATCGTCCTCGGGTCAATCTTGCAACAAGGGGCGTTGGGCCGGCGGTACGACGCCGTGGTGAAGAACAAGCCCGCGTGGTTGTCCAAGCGACGGCAGCAGCAATTCGAGAAGTTCTACGGCCTCTTGGACAAGCACGACATGCCGATTGTGGAAGCGTGCGTGCGCTTCGCTTTGTCGCTCCCTGAAATCAGCGCGGCCCTCATCGGCCCGAAGACGGCCGTTCAGATCGAAGAGTCCGTCGCCGCCGCGGGAAAGGGGCCGCTTCCCGCGGACATGTTGAAAGAATTCGAGGAAACGGCGGGGATGCTGGTCGGCCGCCCGTTCGAGGAGCCGATGATTCTGCCGTTCAACAAGCCGGACACCTACTGGGGGCCGGGGCTGGCGAACTTGGCGAGCGGGATTCCAGTGGGCAAGGGCGTGTTGTGACTCAGCGCGGGATGTCGCACACGAAGAGCTGCGTGTGCCCGTCCACCGTTCTCGCGTAGGCGATGCGCTTCCCGTCCGGCGAGAACACGACGGCCTCCGGCCGCAGGCCGGGGCCGCGCGGGGTCGCTTCCATCGGGGCGCCCGTCATCGTGTTCGTGAGGCAAACGGCCCCGTTCATCGCGTGGGCGATTTGGCCGCCGTTCGGACTCCAGGTGAAGCACGACTCGACGCCTTTCGCGTGCCACGAGATTTGCGTGGGTTGGCCGCCGGCGGGGGAGACTGTCCAGAGTTGAGGGACATTCTTGGCGTCAGGCCTCAAGTAGCCGATCCGCGTCCCGTCCGGCGACGCCCGCAACCAAAACCGCGGCATCGTCACGGCGTCGCGGTACGGCGTGCGCGTGAGGCGCCGTTGCGTCACCCCCTTCGGCGGCGAAGGGCGCGTGTCCGCCGTGCCCTGCAACGGCCTGTCCCCCGGCCGGGTCAGGTCAAGCGTCAAGTCGGCGACGAAGATTTCGGGGACGGTGCGCCCCTGCTCGTCCACCGTGTCGCCGAGGAAGGCGAGGGACCGCCGCGGGCCGTCAATGAGCCAGCCTTCCTCGTAAGCCTTCTTAATCTCGTCACTGCCCGGCTTCGGGTTGGCGACGGTGCGCGTCGCCAGCACAGTGAACGCCTCGCCGTCGTGGTTGCGCGGGTGCGTTTTCGGGACGCGGACGGGCTTGCCCAAGACGCTAACGCCGACGTTGCGCAGGTTCACCTCTCGGCCGCCGGCTTCCTCCGTCACCCCGGACAATGCATAGTCCTCGTAAGTGAAACTCACCAAGTTGCCGTCCGGGCTGAACACATGGACGTGCGTGCCGCCGCGCAGGGCGCCGGGCGTGAACGGCGGGGACAGGTCGCGGGCGTCGAGGTTGACGGCCACGCCGGGGTTGTCCTCATCGACCATCACCCCTTGGCGCCGGGCAAAGCCGTAGGCGAAATCCGGGGTCGGGTTCTCTGGGCCGAGGATGAAGACGACGCGATTGAGTTTGGGATGATAAGTCGCCACGCCGCACTTGGCGCCGTTCTTCGCCGTGTACAGCACCTTTACTTCGCCGGTCTCCACGTCCACCGTCTCGATGCGGTCGCCGTCGAAATCCTTGCCGGTGGGGTCGGAGCGCACGTCGTACACCAGCCGCCGCGAGTCCGGAGACCACACATTCACGTTGGTGATGAGGTGCGTGTGCGGGGCCGTGGTGATCTGGCGGTCCTTCGGCATGTACGACACCGGAAGAGTGTCTGGAGGGGCATTATTGGAACAGCCGATCGCGACGGCTGCCAGCGCGAACATGAGCAGACGAGTCATACTTGCAACACCCCCGTCTGGAACGATTTCGTGACCGGAACTCGCGTGGCGATTTCCAACGCGGTGACGAGGGCCGCCCGCGTGTCTTCTGGCTGGATGATGCGGTCCACCCACAGGCGGGCGGCGGCGTAGCGGATGTCGGTCTTCTCTTCGTAACTGCGCGTCACTTGTTCGCGTAGCGTGGTCATCTCGGCCGCGTCCGGCTCGTGCCCGGCCCGTTTCAACGCGGCGATTTGGATGTCCAGCAGCGTGCCGGCGGCTTGGTCGCCGCCCATGACGGCGTACTTCGCGTTCGGCCACGCGAAGATGAACCGCGGGTCGAACGCTTTGCCACACAGAGCGTAGTTGCCGGCCCCGAACGACCCGCCGGTGATAACGGTAATCTTGGGCACGACGCTGTTGGCGATGGCGTTCACCAACTTCGCCCCCGAGCGGATGATGCCGGACTGCTCCGCGTCCTTGCCGACCATGAAGCCGTTGACGTTTTGCAGGAAGATGATCGGCAGGCGAGACTGGTTGCAGTCCATCACGAAGCGGGCCGTCTTGTCGGCACTGTCCGTGTAGATGACGCCGCCGTACTGCATAGCTCCGGTTGCCGGCTTGCTGTGCTTGCGCTGGTTGGCGACGACGCCAACGGACACGCCGGCCAGTTTGCCGATGCCGCAAATGAGCGACTGACCGTACTCCGCCTTGTACTCATCGAAGGGCGCCTCGTCCAGAATCGCGGCGATCATCTCGCGCGTGTCGTACTCGCCTTGCGTGAAAGAGGTCCAATCCACAGTCTTCGAGGGCGTATGAGTCAAATGTCCCGCGTCCGGCGGCAACGCCCCGACGAGCCGTTGCAGGCGGGCCAAGCACGTCGGCTCGTCCGGGTCGCGGTAGTCGATGGTGCCGCTGATTGCCGAGTGCATCGCGGCCCCGCCGAGGCTTTCGCTGTCCACCGTCTGCCCGATGGCCGCCTTCACCAAGGCCGGGCCGGCGAGGTAGAGGCCGCTGCCTTCGGTCATCAGCAGCGTGTCGCACAACACGGGGAGATACCCCCCGCCGGCGACGCAGTTGCCCATGATGGCCGCGAATTGCGGGACGCCCATTGCCGAGATGACGGCGTTGTTGCGGAAGATCCGGCCGAAGTCGTCCTCGTCCGGGAAGATTTCGTCCTGCAACGGCAGGAACACGCCGGACGAATCGACGAGGTAGACCAACGGCAGGCGGTTGTCCGTGGCGATGCGCTGCGCCCGCAGCACCTTCTTGCACGTCATCGGGAAGAAGGCCCCGGCCTTCACCGTCGCGTCGTTGGCGACGATCATCACACGCCGGCCGGAAACGGTCCCGATGCCCGTGACGACCCCGGCCGACGGCGCCCCGCCCCACTCCGCGTACATGCCCCACGCGGCCCACAGGCCGAGTTCGAAGAATCGGTCGGCTTCGACTAACAGGGCAATGCGCTCGCGGGCCGTGAGCCGATTCTTCTCGTGCTGACGGGCCGCCGCCTTCGGCCCGCCGCCCTGGCGAATTAGGTCTTCCTGCGGGGCGAGGTCGTCCATCGGAGCACGTTCCCGGAGAGGTCAACCGGGGTATTCTAGCGGTCTATTGCAACTCAACAGTTGGGAAGGTGAGGAGG
>JAYUGD010000971.1:0-3472 GCA_043767785.1 Zavarzinella sp.
GCAAAGCCTCCGCGTCGCGGCTAACAAGACATCGCGTCTCCGTATCGGCGTCCAGATTTCACCCCAGCCCCCCGCATGGCCCACCCGATTAAATTCCCGCTGGCCTTCCTGCACCACCGGCTCGACGGCGGGGCGATCCTCTCCGAGTGCCTGTTCTTCCCGGAACTGTCCCGGCTCGGGCACACGCGCGAGCAGAACATCCGGCACCTCACCGAGAACATTGCCGAGACGCTGAAGACGCTCCCCACCACGGAACTGTACCACCGCCGGCTGGCCGTCGCCGGGCAGCCGCGCTGGGTGTGGGTGAAGCTGGACCCGCCGCGGCGCAACACGTTCTGGAAGAACCCGGTGAAACTGCGGTTCGCCGCCATCACTTGGCAGCACGGCGCCGAGGCGACCTTGGCCCGCATCCCCATGTTGGGCATCGAGGTGATCGTCCCGCCGGGGGAAAAGTTGCAAGAGACGTTGGAGCGGGAAGCGCTGGCCGCCCTGCGGCGCACCGGGGCGGCCGCGAAGTTGGAGCCGTTGGTGTGGCTGCAGCGCGGCATCAAGTTCCGCGTGGACTGGCAGACCATCGACGCGCCGATCCCGACGCTCAAACAGCGCGGCCAGAAGGAGAAGTCCAAGGACGGCGAGCAGCCGAAGGTGCTGTCCCAAGTCGCCACGCTGCTCAACGACATGGACTTGAAGCCGGGGTACGAAGTCGATGACACCGTCGAGCAACTCGCCGACGCCCTGACGGCCGACCGGCCGTCGAGCCTGCTGCTGATCGGCCCGAGCGGCGTCGGCAAGACGGCGGCGGTGCGGGAACTGGTCCGGCAGCGGGAGCTGTTCTCGCTGCGCGAGACCAAGTTCTACCAGACGAGCGGCGCCAAGATCGTCGCCGGGCAGACCGGGTTCGGCATGTGGCAGGAGCGCGGCCAACAACTGGTGCGGGAATTGGCCAAGGCCCGCGGCATCTTGCACATTGGCAACCTTGTGGAGCTAATGGAGGTCGGCAAGAGCGAGCACAACCAGACCGGCATCGCCGGCTTCCTGCGGCCGTTCATCGCCCGCGGGGAACTGCTCTGCGTCGCGGAATGCACGCCCGAACAGGTGCCGATGATCGAGAAGGAAGACCCGCAATTGATGGACGCCTTCCGGCCCGTGAAGATGGAAGAGCCGGACGCGGCGAAGAGCATCCGCGTCCTCACGAAGACGGCCGCCGAGAAGCACGGGCTGAAGCGGGCGGTCACCCCGCAGGCCATCGAACTGATCGACCGGCTGCACCGCCGCTACGCGACGTACTCCGCCATCCCCGGCCGGCCGCTGCGCTTCCTGGAGAACATCCGCCGCGACGGCCGTCGCGCGGAGCCGGTCTCCGAGCCGGACGTGCTGACCGCCTTCGCCCGCGAAACCGGGTTGCCGCGCGTGCTGCTCGACCCGGCCGTGCCGCTGGACGCGGAAGAAACGCGGGCGTGGTTCCGCAAGCGAGTGATCGGCCAGACGGAGGCCGTGAACTTGGTCGCCGACCTGCTCGCCACCATCAAGGCCGGGCTGACGCGGCCTAACCGGCCCATCGCGTCACTCTTGTTCATCGGCCCGACCGGCGTGGGCAAGACGGAGATGGCCAAGGCCCTCGCCGAGTTCCTGTTCGCCTCGAAAGACCGGCTGACGCGCTTCGACATGAGCGAATTCGGCGACCCGATCTCCGTGCGCCGGCTCGTCGGCGGCGTCTTCGGCAGCGAAGGGCTGTTGACGGCCAAAGTTCGGGAGCAGCCGTTCTGCGTGCTGCTGCTCGACGAGTTCGAGAAAGCCCACCCGAGTTTCCAGGACTTGATGCTGCAAATGCTCGGCGAGGCCCGGCTGACGGACGCCGGCGGCCGGCTGGCGGACTTCCGCAACGCGGTCATCATCCTCACGTCCAACCTCGGGGCCGAGACGTTCCAGATGGGGACGCCCGGCTTCGGGGCCAGCAAGCAGGACCAGAGCGGGGCGAAGCAGCACTTCGTCCGCGAAGTGGAAAAGTTCCTGCGGCCCGAGATGTTCAACCGCCTCGACCGCCTGGTGCCGTTCGCCCCGCTGGACGCGGACACGATCCGCGACATCGCCGCCCGCGAGTGGGACAAGGTGCTGGCCCGCGACGGCGTCCGCTTCCGCGACGCCCGCATCGACACCGCCGACGGCGTCGTCGCCGAACTCGCCGCCAAGGGCTTCGACCCGCGCTACGGCGCCCGCCCCCTGAAGCGGGCGATGGAGCGGGAACTGTTGGCCCCGCTGGCCCACCAGTTAAACCGGCACACCGGCGCCGCCCGCCTGGACGTGAAGATCGCCGTGCGGGACGGCAAGTTGTCCGCCGCCGTGAAGGCCCTGAGCGACGGGGCGACGCCGCCCGCCCACGTGACGGCCGCGACGAACCTATTGCGGGACGTGCAACTCCTTCGACGCATGCACCAAGCCTTGGAGAAGAGCACCACGCTGCGGGAACTGGCCAACGACGCCTACCAGTTGGAGCAGGTCGAGAAGCGCGTGCTGGCGAAGAACCTCAAGCAGAAGCCGATTAGCAGCGCCGAGCAGCAGAAGCTGGCCGAACTCGGGCAACTGCGGGACGTCCTCGGCCGCGTCAGCAGTCAGCGCGTGGACGTGTTCCAACTGGAAGAGGACGCCCTGCTGCGGTTCCACACGAAGCCGGACGCCGCGGCCCCGGACGCGGAGGCGTACCGCAAACTCAAGGCCGCGTGGGACGAGTTGATGTTGTCCTTCATCGCCCGCACGCACCAAGAAGTGAGCGTCACCCACTTGGCCCTGTACGGGCAGGACACGCCGCAACTATTGGAACTCTTCAAGGCCTACGTCCACGTGGCGGCCGAGAACAAGATCGAGTTCAACGTCGGGACGTTGGAGACCGTCCCCGCCGGCGAGGCCCCGGCGTTCGAGGGGTCGAACAAGGTCCGGCACAGTTCCGCGAAAGACCCGCTGACGCACCGCTGGGGGGACGACAAGCTGTCCGGCTACCTGATCGAAGACCGGCACGGCAGCCCGCTGAAAGTGCTGATGTGCCACCGCTGGACCGACCTGGCCGCCGTCGAGAAGAATTGGAACCCGCGCTACGTCGGCCTGCACCTGTGGGTCCGGGCCGAGGGGACGCTGTTGCGGTTCCAGCGGGACGCGGGCGTCCACAAGTTTCCGGGCGCCGGCGAGAAGGGGGACGCGGACGTGCTGGTGCAAGTGCGGACCCCGAGCGCCGGCCTGATCCCGCCGGAGGGCGTCACGCGGCGCGGCTCATTCACCAACCACCCGCCCGTCCGCGTGTACAAGCGCGACCGCGGCGTGGTGACGGACCTGCTGCTCGACGAGAACTTCCCGTGGCACGACGACCTCGGCCCGGTGCTGGACACGCTGACGGAGCGGCACATGAAGAAGACCCTCGAACAACTGGTGCTGGAATGAGGGGGCCGCAATCGCCATCGTCGTTTAGCCGCGACGCGACGCT
>JAYUGD010000972.1:0-9563 GCA_043767785.1 Zavarzinella sp.
CCTCCGCGTCGCGGCTAAACGGGTCATGTTGTACGCCCCGCACCAGCAAAAACGCCTCTCCATCATACTCGCCATAAGCCAGCCATTCCGGCCCACACAAGTCGCGATCTCCAAGAAACTTCAACACTATCGCCTCGCGCTCGCTCAGCGAAACAAAGCCGAACCCCGCCAGAAAGTTCTTCCATCGCGTGCGAAACGGAACGCAGTGTTCGCGCTTCAAATAAGCGGTCACATTCCCGAGTTGCACGCGGGAGACGTTGCGGCCGACGTGGCCGTTGACGACAACGCCGGGGAGGTCCAGCGCGTCGCGCGGCGCGGCGAGGCCGTGCGGGGCGAAGAGGTCTCGGGCGTCGGGATTAATGATGAGACGGCCCGTTTGACGCGCGGAAAGTTTAACCGACAAGGCGAACCCTCCCGTTCTCAGTTCGGGTGAGCAAGTCTTCGGCGGCGACCTGCACCTCGGCCACGGTGAGCTCGGTCATGCAGCGGTGGTCGAGCGGGCAGACGCGCAACTGGCACGGGCCGCACGGGACTTTCTTTTGAAGGTTGATCGCCTTGTCGAAGTACGTCTCCGTCCACTCGATGTGGGTCGGGCCGAACAACGTCACCACGGGGCGGTCGAACGCGGCGGCGAAGTGACGCGGGCCGCTGTCCGTGGTGACGAACGCGTCCAGCCGCCGGATGCACGCTTTCGTGAGGCCGATGGACACCGGGCGATCCGCGAGGGAGAACACGTTCGGGTGGTCGGCCCCGGCGACGATGGCGCGGGCCGTCTCGCGCTCGTTGGGGCCGCACACCACCAGCACGGCCGCCCCGCGCCGCTGGGCGAGGTTCTTGGCCAACTTGGCGAAGTAATCCGTCGGCCACAGCTTCGCCGCCCCGAAGGCCCCGCTGGAGTTCAGGCCGATCACCTCGGGGAATTGCCGCAACGTCAAGTCGGCCCACACGCGGTCGGCGGCCGCTTCATCGGCCGCCGTCGTGAACAGTTCCATGCGGTGGCCGGGGTCGGTCGTGCCGAGTTTCACCGCCAACTTGTTGTAATCGTCGATCACCGGGCAGGGCTTCGGCTTGCCGCGCTCGTCGCGGGCGAAGGAGAGGCGGTCCGTCAGCAGGAAGCCGCGGCCGTAGCGCACGAAGCCGACCCGGCGCTTGCACCGGCCCAAGGCGGCGATCATCGCGGCCCGGAACGAATTGGTGAACAACACCGCCGCGTCCATGTTCTCGCGGCGAAGTCGCTTGATGACGGCCACTTCCCGCCGGTCCTTCGTGCCCTTGCGGTCGTAGAGGATCGTCCCGGCGAACCACGGGCTGCCTTCCAGCGTGGCGGCCACATACGGCTTGCACACGGCGAAGAGGTTCGCCTGCGGGAACCGCTCGCGCACGGCCCGGATGGCCGGCGTGGCCATCACCACGTCGCCGATCCAATTCGGCAGGAAGATCGCGATGTTCCGCATTCGCTCAGGCCACCTTCATTTGCTGGATCAGTTTGCTCGTCGAAAACCCTTCCCGCAGCCCGGCGAGATGCACCCGGCCGCCGTAGCTCTCGACCAACTCGCCGCCGACGACTTGGTCTTTGCGGTAGTCGGCGCCCTTCACCAGCACGTCCGGCCGGACGGCTTCGATGAGTTCGATCGGCGTCTCCTGATCGAAGACCACCACCTGATCGACGGCCGCCAAGCCGGCCAGCACGGCGGCGCGGGCATCCGTCGGGTTCACCGGGCGGCCTGGTCCTTTGAGGCCGCGCACGCTGGCGTCGCTGTTGAGGCCGACCACCAGGCAGTCGGCCTGCGCCCGGGCTTCCATCAGGTATTGGACGTGGCCGACGTGCAGCACGTCGAAGCAGCCGTTGGTGAACGCGATCTTCTGGCCGACCAGTCGGCGGGCGTTCAACTCGGTGACGACTTGCGACAGCGTGCGGACTTTGCCGAGGGCGGCGCTGGCGTCCGCGAACGACGGCGTGTGCAGCAAGTCGCTGACGATTTCCTCGCGCGTGACGGTCGCCACGCCGATCTTCTCGACTTCCAAGCCGCCGGCCACGTTGGCGAGGCGGATGGCCGACGGGTAATCGGCCCCGGCGGCGAAGGCCAGCCCGAGGACGCTCATCACCATGTCGCCGGCCCCGGTGATGTCGTACACCGCCCGCGGCCGCGTCGGGAAAATGCCCTCGGTGCCGTCGCGGTGGCACAGGGCCATGCCGTCCTTGTCCAGCGTGACGATGCCCGCTTCGAGGCCGAGTGTGTCGCGCAGGCGGCGCGCCGCCTCTAGCGCTTCGGCGTGCGTGTTGATGACGTGCCCGGTGGCCAAGCCCGCTTCGAGCCGGTTCGGCGTCATGGACGAGCAGCCGGCGTAGCGCGAGTAATCCCGCCCGCGGATCGGGTCGGCGATCACGCGCACGCCCTTCGCCTTCGCGGCGGCGACCGCATGCCGGATGACGCGCGGCGTGCAGACGCCCTTGTCGTAATCGCTGATGAGGACCACGGCGGCTTTGGCGATTTCGGCGGTGAGGTGTTCGCACAATTTGTCTTCGACGGCCCCGCTGACGGGTTCGCGGACCTCGTAGTCCACGCGCAACATCTGCTGCGGGTGCCGGGCCTGCGCCCGGCCGATGTAGCGCTCTTTCACCGTCGTCATCCGGCCGGGGGTGTCCACCACGCCCGTGGAATCGACCTTCCACCCGTCCAAGATTTCGCGCACGCGCTTCCCGTCGCCGTCGGCCCCGACCACTCCGACGAGGGCGACATCGGCTTCCAACGCGCTCAACATGGTGGCGACGCTGCTGGCCCCGCCGAGCCGTTCTTCCCGCTTGTCGGCCCGCAGCAAGATGACCGGCGCTTCTTGACTGATGCGCTCGGCGTTGCCCCAGACGTAGCGGTCGAGCATCAAGTCGCCGACGACGAGGACGCGCGGCCGGCCGAGCTTCTGGACGAGTTCGATGAGTTCAACGGACATCGGAACCTCCCGCCGGGCCGGGAATCCGAAATCCGAAATCCGAAATCCGAAATGGTTTCTTCATGGTTGGTCCGTCGTGGACAGTCGGGCCGCGCCCCGCACGGCCCGGTCGAACGCTTCCTGTTCAGCCGTTAATTCTAGGCCGACCCGCACCGCGTAGACAGGGCGGCCCGCCAAGCCGTCCACGCGAAGTTTCACCCAGTCTTTTTGCGTCGTCACCACCCATGCGTCCGACGGCAGGGCTTCGGCCAAGCGGGTCAACTCGTCCACGTCGGCCCGCGTGTACGGGTGGTGGTCGGGGAATTCTTTCAACGCCGTCACCGTGGCCCCGAGGTCCGCCAGCGTGCGGCGAAACGCGGCCGGGTTGCCGATGCCGCAGAAGGCGGCGACGGTCTTCCCGGCGAGGTCGGCCACGGGCCGCGTCTCCGTGCCGTTGACCAGTTCCGTCGGCCGGTGAACGCTCTGGGCGATCAGTTTGCCGGGGGCCAGTTTCTTCACCTCATTCAACAACTTCGGCAAGTCGGCCGCTTGGTCCACGTGCGTCAGCAGGATGAAATCAGCCCGACTCAATCGACTCTTCGGCTCACGCAGGCCGCCGCGAGGTAATAAGTACCCGCCGGCCCACGGGTCGGTGGCATCGATCAGGACGATGTCCAAGTCCCGCCCAAGTTTGCGGTGTTGGAAGCCGTCGTCCAAGATCAGGCACTCGCTCTCCAACTCGGCGATGGCCGTGCGGGCCAACTCGGTGCGGTCGGCCCCTTGCAGGTGCGGCACGTCCGGCAGGTTCTCTTCGAGGACCATCGCCTCGTCGTTGCGCCCGGCCGCGGAGCCGTAGCCCCGGCTCAGGATGGCGACCTGAATCTCGTGCTCACGGAGCAACTTCGCCACATACTCGACGCACGGCGTCTTGCCCGTCCCACCCACGGTGATGTTCCCGACGCTGATGACCGGCACGCCCACGCGAGCCACGTTGGCCGGCTTGGCGTACTTGCGGGCGTGCAGCCAACTGCCGACCGCGTACGGCCCGCGCGCCAGCCAGAACAGGCGCCGCAGCACGAACGCCCCCGGCCCCCCGGCCGAGCCGCGGACGATGGCCCGCCACCGCTCGGGAGAAAACGCCACCAGTCGATTACCCGGGTTGCCCAAAGCGCGGAGTGTAGCCGGAAACCGCGAACGGGGTCAATGCCGGAAAACCGCCCTCACCCCCGGCCCTCTCCCGCAAAGCCGCGAGCCGGGGTGAGGGTCTTCACTGTTGCCTGTGGGAATGAGGCTCCTGCCCCCTCTGCAGCATTCCGAACTCTGCTCTATGCCTTCTTCGCCGCGATCTTCCGCGTCCACGTCTGCGGCGTCCACGCGACGGTCTCCCAGCGGTCGGGGGTCGCCAGCTCGCGGACGGTCATGTCGTCGCCGCGCAGGTGAAAGTAGAAGATGGCCTGTTGCTTCATGCCGTAGTGGGCGGAGTTGTCCACGTTGAAGACGGGGAAGCCCTTGTCGCCCTTCTTGGGGGAGCCGTCCCACTGGTAGACGTTGCGGGCGTGGGTGTGGCCGTAGAGGATGGCGACGACGTTGTAGGCGGCCAGGGCGTCGAAGTAGCCGCGCACGTCGGCCGGGTCCCACTCGGCGGTCGTCATCGGCGCGTCCGGCATGGGCGGGGTCGAGTAGCGGACCATGTCCACGTGATGGGTGATGACGACGGGACGGCCACTTGTCCCCACTTTGTCGGCCAAGTCGGCGGCGAGGAAGTCGAGGCTCTCCAACGGGTTGTACCGCCGCTTGCGCGTGACGGCCTTCACGGCCCCGACGACGATGCCGAGGTTGACGAAGTGGACGCCGTCCCAGTCCCACGAGTAGTGCAGGCCGTTCTTGGAGACGTTCGTGACGCCAGGCCGCGTCTTGTTGCGCTCGGTAATCTTCTGGACAATCAGGCCGTCGCCGGGCGGGCTGTCGTGGTTGCCGTGGACTTCGTACACCGGGAATTTGAGCCGGCCGTCCTTCCCGGTGTGGCCGTAGTCCGTGTTAAAAGCCGCCCACTCGGTCTGGTGCATCTTGGGGTAAGCGCCGCCGTTCTTGTCGCCGCTGTCGATCAGGTCGCCCGCGTGGATCAGCCCCCGCGGCGTCTCCACGGTTCCGCCGCCGGCCGCCTCGGGGATGGCCGTCCCCGGCAGGCGGTTCAGCACGTCGATCAGCCGGGCGTTCGTCCCGGCCGAGACGGGGTCCATCTTCTCGGGGCTTTCCTTGTCCGCCAAGTAATGCGTGTCCCCGACGAGGAAGAACGCGAAGTCCCGCTTCGCCTCGTCGGCCCGCGCCTCGCGCACGGTTGACGCGGCGACGGCGGTGGCGCCGAGAAACTGACGGCGGGAGAGGATGGTCATGGATGGTTCCTGAGAAGGGCTTGGTGAAGGACGTGTATCGAGCCGATTGCTTGGCTCGTTGAGTCATTGAATCATACGTCAGGAGCCACCTTCGCCAACAGACGGCCGAACCCGGCGGCCATTGTGAAGATCGCCGCGAGTTTGAGCAGTTCCAAGCCGTAGAAATCGACAATTAGTTGCTCGCCGTTGAATTGGCGAGCGACGTTTGGAATGGAAGACAGCATCTCCCAGAAGGTTGTCCAATCTGCGGATTTCTCCCACGGCCCGACATACCATGCGGTCCAGATCGGAAGGACGGACGCCGTCAAAAAGGCCGTCCCCGTGAACAGAATGGTGAACGGCCAAGGGTGATGTCGGCCCCACGCGAGAAGTTGCCGAGGGATGGACGGGGCCAAGGGGTCCGCTTCGGACGGGTGGGGTCGTGGGTAAAACATCCGGGAACCTCCGCTAATGGATGAGTGTTGCCGTTAGTGTTCCGCTCCGCCTTGAACACATACTCAGAACCCGTTTAGCCGCGACGCGACGCTTCGGAGTGGAGCGCGGACTTCCGGACATCAGCATCTTCAACCGCGGGCAGCCATAGCCCGCTGCGCGAGCAAGGGGCCGCGACATCCATTGGCGCGAACTTCCCGTCACAAACAGTCACTGCCCCTTGCTCGCGCGGCGGGCTATGACTGGCTGGGCGTGGAGCGATTGATGTCGGGGAGTCCGCGCTCCGCTGCGCAAAGCCTCCGCGTCGCGGCTAAACGGGCCTTCAACCGCTTCACTCCTTCGGCGGCAGGTTCCACACGCGGATCGTGCGGTCGCGGCTGGCGGCGGCCAAGAGGTTGCCTTTGATGCTGATGGCGGTGATGGCGTCGGCGTGGCGGAACGGCGGGCCGACGGTGAAGTCGTGCGCCGGGTGCCAGACGCGGACGGCGCCGTCGGCGGCGGCGGTGATCGGGCGGTCGCCGTGGAAGGCGGCCCGGCGCACTTCCGTCGGGTGTTTCAGCGTCCGCAACTTGTCCCCGGTCTGCAAGTCGAACACGACGGCCCGGCCGTCGGCACAGCCGGCCAGCACGCGGTCGCCGCGGTGGTTGACGGCCACGCAGATGACGCGTGAGTCGCAGGCGAACTCGCGGACGAACTGGCCCTTCGGCGCGCCCGGGTCCCACAGGCGCACGAAGCCGTCCTCCGAGCCGAAAATCACGAGGGCGTTGTCGGGCGTGAAGCCCTCGCACGTGATGCGAAACGGGAACTGGACGGCCGTCTTGTCGCCGGTCGCGTCGGTTCCGATCGTTGTCTTCCAGAAGCGGACGAACGCCTCGCCGGGGGCGCAGGTGTCGCACACGGCCACGGTCTTGCCGCCGTCCGGGCTGACGGCGACGCCGGTCACGTTCTCGCCGCCGGGCACCTCGGTCTGCATCGTTTGCTTCGGCGTGTCCCCGTCCAAGCCGAGCAGGGCCATCTTGCCGTCCACGCCGCCGAGCAGGACTTGCTCCGTCGGGTCTTCTTTCGTCGGGCCGCGGACGGCCATCGCCCGGAACTCCGGGGTGTTCCGCTTTTTCCGGTCCGAGAGCATCATCTGTTCCGTGGGGACGACCTCCGGCTCCCCGGCGAACTGCTGCCGGACGGCCGTGCGGACGGTCCAGCGCGACAGGCCGCGCGGCGTCGTGACGTACAGGGAATCGCCGTTCGCGGAGAAGGCGATGTCCACGATGTCCCGGTACGGCCCCGGCTCCAGCCGCATGGCCGGGGAGTAGTGCGGTTGGGCGTGGAATTGGAAGTGGTGGACGGCTTGGTCGTCCGTCACGGCCACCACCGTCTTCCGGTCGGCGGCGATGTCCACGGCGACGACTTTCTTGTTCAGGCTGGCGTCCCCGGACAGCCGGGCGCGGGCGTGGACGTCCCACAGGCGCACGGTCCCGGCCCGCGTCCCCACCACCAAAATGTTGCCGTCCGGGCTGAAGGCGGCGGCCGTCGCCGACCCGTCGGCCGGCAAGTCCGCCCAGCGGCGGTCGGCGAAGTCGTACAGGCGCACGCCGCCGTTGCGCAGGACGGCGACCAAGTGCGACCCCGCCGGCGAGAACGCGACGGCCGCCGTCGCCCCGGGCAACGGGATCGCGGGGAGAGGCTCCTTCGCGGTGGTCAGCACGCGCCAGCCGTCGGCGGTCTCCACGAGCCATTGGCCCAATTCGGAGACGGCGGCGACGGCGGTGAATTTCGGGTCGCCCGGCCCGGCGGCGACGGGCTGAGGGGCCTCGTTCGGCTTCGTCGCGTCCACGACCCACCGGCCCGTGCCGTCGCTGACAAGGACGGCCGACCCGTCCGCGAGCGGTTGCACCAACTTCGCCGGGGCGGGAAGGGTGACGGTGCGGACGATGTGCGGCAACGGCTCCGCGGTCCCCACGCTCAACTTGGTCGGGTCGGCGGCCGAGACGACGGCGAACAGCGGCGACGACCGCGACCGGCCGATGACGAACGCGGCCTTCGCCGGGTCGGCCGGCGTTTCGCCCAGCGGGTCCGTCTTCGCCACTTCTCCGGTGTCGGTCCGCAGGGCGACGAAGTGGGTGTCCGTCATCGCCAGCAGGAACCGGCCCGAGGGGTCGAAGACGGCCCGCCGCGCCGTGGGCGCTTTGGCCCACGGGGCCGGCTCCAAGGCGTACTTGCGGTACTCGGCGACGACGGCCCGGTACTCCTCGGCCGGCTCCCAGCCCGGCTCCGCCAAGGCGTGGAAGTCGCCGCGGTCCGCGAGCAACAGCGCGTTGCGCAGGTTCAGCCGGTGGGCGTCTTGGTCGCGGGCCTCGTACTTGGCCGCCCACTGGCGTTCCTCCCGCGCCCAGTTGCGGTGCGTGACGCGCCACGACACCAAGATCGTCAGCAGCACGGCGACGACGGCCGCCGCCGGCCAGTGCCGCCACGCGGACACCCGGCGGACGATGATCGAAAAGGAACTTTCCGCGACGGCGGCCGGGGCCGCGAGCGTCGCCGGCTGCGACCCGTGAACGTAGTCGTGCAGGGCGTCGGCGACGGCTTGGGCGGTCGGGTAGCGGTTCTCCCGCTTCTTCTCCAGGCACTTCAGGCAGATGCGTTCCAACTCCGGCGGGATGGTCGGCCGCAGGACGCTCGGCGGCACCGGCTTACGGCTCACCACCTGTTGCATCGTCTCCAGCGAACTCCCGGCCCCGAACGGCGGTTGGCCGGTCAGCATCTCGTACAGCACGGCCCCGAGGGCGTAAATGTCCGTGGCCGGGCCGATCATGTCGGCCTTGCCCAGCGCCTGCTCCGGGGCCATGTAGTGCGGCGTCCCGACCGCGAGGCCCGTCTGCGTGAGGGCCAGCGGCCGGTGCAGCCGCTTCGCCAAGCCGAAGTCCACGATCTTCGGCACCAGCACGCGGCGCGGCGTGGGCAACTCGGGCGGCGAGTGCCCGTTGCCGCCGGCTCGGGTTCTTAATTCCGCACTCCGAATTCCGGACTCTGAATTTTCGAGGAGGATGTTGCTCGGCTTAATGTCCCGGTGGATCACGCCTTGGCAGTGGGCGTAGTGGATGGCCCGCGCGACCGGCTCCAACAACGTGGCGGCCATCACCGGGTCCAAGGGCTGCTTGCTGATGAGCTTGTACAGGCTGCCGCCGTCCACCAGTTCCATCGCCAGGAAGGCCAAGTGGTCCATCGTGCCCACTTCGTACACGGGCACGATGTTCGGGTGGTGCAGGTTGGCGGCCGTCTCGGCCTCGGCATTGAAGCGGGCCACTTCCGTCTGGTCGGCGTCCGGCCCGGCCGAGATCACTTTGAGGGCCACGTCCCGGTTCAGGTCGTCCTGGTGCGCGAGGTACACGACGCCCATGCCGCCGCGGCCGATTTCCTTGATGATCGAATACTTGCCGATCTTACGGCGGACGGGGACGATGTCGGCCGGCTTGGTGGACGGCGCGGGGGACGGGTGGGCCGCCGTCAGCGAGGACGACTGCGTGACGGGCGGCGGCGCCGGCGTCACGGTCGGGAAGCCCCCCGAGTCCCCGGGCAACGGCGACGCCGGGCCAGACCGCGTTGGTTCGTCGCCGTTCATGCGCGCCCTTTTTTGGTGGTGGGTTTATTATAGCCGACCGACCCGTTTCGCTTCGGAGCGGTGGCCGAATCGGGTTCCAGCCCCCGGGGTTTGCAAAGCCTCACCCACGGGCTACACTCCGAGCTTGTGCAAAAATCGTCGTCGCGCCATGAATGAGACAAAGAACCTTGGGTGAGCGAGTCCGCCGGGCGTAC
>JAYUGD010000973.1:0-3469 GCA_043767785.1 Zavarzinella sp.
GGGCCGACTTCAGCAACTCGGCGAACAGGCCGCGTCCGTCGGCTCGCCGGCGGCCAATTGATTGGACACCACTTACAACCCGGCGACCAGTTGGCCGAGCCGCGGGTCAAATAAAAATGGCGGCCCCCCGGCGGGTTGGGAACGCCGCCGGGAGGCCGCCATCACGCGGCAAACATCAATGGAGAGGGGCCGTCTACACCGCCGTTAACGGGCGCGAATGGTGCGGCGGCCGACCCGCAGGTGGCTGACGGGGAGGGAGCCGTTCTTCAGCAAGTACCCAAGTTTCCGCTCGATCATCTCGGCCGGTGACAGATTTCCCCGGGCGTCCGTCACCAGATTTTCTTCCGTGTGATCGGCCACTTCCGTGTATTCATCGGTCAGGTGCAAAGAGTCGTCATTCATCAAGCTGTCGCTCATGGCGACCTCCGAGGGGGAGGAGGTTTCGTGGGGCTGCTGTCCCGGCTTCGGACTCCTTAGCCGGCAGACGTGGTTTGATAGAGCAATTGACGCGCCGCGGATCGGTCTTTACCAAATCCCGGCATATGTCACGAGTTTTGTGATGATTTGGGGAAGATGGGCGAGCTAGACAAAAGAAGTTGGGAAGGGAACTTCCCAATGAGTGTGCCGCCCCTTCCCCATTTGACCATTTCGGCGCCAAGGGCCAAGCCCGCGTGGACGGCGTAAGATGACGGCCTGACCCATCGTTTTTCGCTTCCATGAACCGGGACAAGCTGTACCGCTGGTTGGAGTTGTCGGCCGGGCCGTGGCCGCCGGACCACTACACGCTGGTCGGCTTGCCGCCCGGCGAGGGGACGGCCGCGGCCATCGAGGCGCGCATCCTCGAACGGCTGGAACTCTTGCGCCGGTATCAGCTTGCCCACCCGGACGAGGCGACAGAGGGCATGTCCCAACTCGCCCGCGCGCTGGACTGCCTCACGTCCCCCGAGGCCCGGCGCGCCTACGACCGCACGCTGGGAATCGACACGGTCGTTGATGACGCCGCCGTCGTTTCCGCGGACGACGCCTTGAAGGCCGCCTACGCGGGCATTCCGATATTGGAAGCAACGCTCGTCCCCTTGAGCGACGGGCCGGACTTGCCGCTGGCCATCGTGCTGCCGGACTTGGACGACGAGGCCGACCCCGAGGACGAGCCGCCGATTGTTCTGGAACCAATCGTCGAGCCGATGGCCGAGCCGCCCCCCCTGCCAAAAAAGCGAACCAAGGTCGCCGAGAACCTGCCCGAAGCGATTCTCCTGCCACCCGAGGCGCCGGCGCCGTCACGCCGGAAGAAGTCGGCGCGGCCGTCCAGCCGCCGCCGCGAGCGCTACGCGGACGCCGTGCGCGTCCGCCGCGTGCTGGCCATTTGCGAGCGCGCCCGGCCGTACTTTACCAACCACGAGCACCGCTTCGCGCAGCCGCAAGACGCCGTCGGCCTGATCGCGTGTCTGACCGAGCTGCGCCCGCTGCTGCCGACCGTGGACGACCTGATCGGCGGCAACGGCGAGCCGGGGAACTTGCTGGCGTCCATCGCCCGGCAACGGCTCATGATCGACACGTTCCGCAATTTGTTGCCGAGCCAGCGCGAGCGCTTGGCCAAGGATTTCCGCGCCGCCCACTACCGCCTCGCCAACTACTACCACAACGTCCGGCAAGACATCGTGTTCGCCAACGCGAAAGGTTCGTGGCGCGAGTACGGCGTCCCGCTGCTGCGCTACTACGCCAAGTACCCGGAGTTGGGTTTGATCCCGATGGGGATTTTGGCGCTGGTGGTGGCGGTGCTGCGGAGCCATTGAGGGGCGCAATTGTTTGGCCGCGACGCGACGCTTCGGAGTGGATCGCGGGGGCCGGGACACGAAAAAGGCATTTTTTAGCCACGGATCGAACACGGATGAAACACGGATAAAGGCAGAAAACAGAAGACCGTTCTAAAACCGAACACGGATGAAAACCGAGATGAGACACGGACAAGACATCCCGGCGTGTTTGTTCTGTGTCGCATCCGTGCCTTTCATCCGTCTTGATTTTCGTTTTGGAACTGTTTTCTGCCTTTATCCGTGTTTCATCCGTGTTCGATCCGTGGCTAAAAAATGCCTTTTTCGTGTCCCGGCCCCCCGCGCTCCGCTCTGAAGCGTCGCGGCTAAACGGCCGCCGGTCAGATGCCCCATCAACGAAAGGACCGCCCCCATGCCCGCTGACTTCCGCGCCCGCTTCCCCGTCACGAAGCAATGGGCCTTCCTCGACCACGCCGCCGTCTGCGCCCCGCCGTCGGACTGCGCCACGGCCCTCGCCGAGTGGGCCGCCGACCTCGCTTCCAACGGCATCGCCAGTTTCCAGAAGTGGTACGACCGGGTGAAGGCCGTGCGCGGCCTCGCCGCCCAACTGCTGAACGCGGACGCGCGGGACGTGTGCTTCGTCGGCAGCACCACCCAGGGCGTCAACCTCGTGGCCGAGGGGTTCCCGTGGCAACCCGGCGACAACGTGGTGACGGCCGCCGACGAGTACCCGACGAATCAATACCCGTGGATGAACCAGCGCCGTCGCGGCGTGGAGACGCGGCCCGTTTCCAGCCGCGGCCCGCGCATCGCTCCCGAAGATTTGAAAGCGGCGTGTGATGAACACACGCGCGTGATGGCGATCAGCAGCGTCGAGTTTGCCAGCGGCTTCCGCAACGACCTCGCCGACTTGGGGGAGTGGTGCCGACAGCGGAACATCTTCTTCTTCGTGGACGGCATCCAGTCGCTCGGGGCAATCCCGATGGACGTGAAAAACCTCCCCGTTGATGCCGTCGCCGCCGACAGCCACAAATGGCTGCTCGGCCCGGAGGGGGCGGGCATCACCTACATCCGGCGCGAGTGGGTGGACCGGCTTCACCCCATCGGCGTCGGCTGGAACAGCGTCGTCCACGCCGGGGAGTTTTCCCGCATCGAGTTCAACCTGAAACCGGACGCCGGCCGGTACGAGGGCGGGACGCTGAACGTCGGCGGCCTCTTGGGCATGGGCGAGAGCATTAAGCTGCTGCTCGGCGTCGGCATTGCCAATGTGGAAGCCCGCCTCACGGAGTTGACCGACCACCTCGCCGAGCGCGTCCGGCAAAAGGGGCATGTGGTCTTCAGCAGTCTGGAACCGGGGGAGCGGTCCGGGATCGTCTCCGTCGAGACGCCGGGCCACGACCCGAAAGAGATCATGAAGCGCTGCCGGGACGCCGGGGTGATCGTGAACGTGCGCGGGGGGCGCCTCCGCGTCAGCCCGCATTTCTATAACACGTTGGAAGACCTGGACCGCTTCGCGGACGCCCTTCCCTCGTGAGATTCCCGCATGGCCGCCGAACTCTCTTTCCGCCGGGCCGTTTACACGGGCGTGTTCGACCCGATCCACCTGGGCCACTTGGACGTGATCCAGCGCGCCAGCAAGATCGTGGACGAGCTAATCGTCGCCGTCGGCAACAACCCGGACAAGACGCCGTTCTTCT
>JAYUGD010000974.1:0-3463 GCA_043767785.1 Zavarzinella sp.
AACGACTACAACAGCCCGTCGGCCCAGTCGTGGACGTACCCCCTCCCCGACGGCACGTTCACGACGGTGACGCCGTACATGGAGACCGTCAACAAGTTCTACAAGGCGTCCAGCTTCCAGATCATTTCCGCCGGCGCGAACAAGAAGTTCGGCTCCGGCGGCCTGAACTACACGCCCGGCTCCGGCGAGTACGGCCCCGGCGGCAACGGCGGGGACGACTTATCGAACTTGGCCACGCGCAAAATGGTTTCCGCCCGCTAAAGGAGTCCCAGACCATGACGCTCACGAACAAGGCCCGGGCCGGCTTTACCTTGCTGGAACTCTTGGTGGTCATCGCCATCATCGGCGTCCTCATGGGGCTGACGGCGACCGCCATCTTCAAGCTCAAGGCGGCCACGCAGGGGACGCGAACCACCGAGACGCTCACGAAGTTGCAGCAGGCGTACGACCAGCAGTACACCGCCGCGATCACCCGGATCCGCGCGGAGCAAGTCCCACCCGGCCTGCGCGCCATGGCCAACAACGACGAGGACATGGCCAAGGCCGTCCACATGAAACTCTCGCTCCGCCGGGAGTTCCCGCAGAACTTGGCCGACGTGAACGACACCGGCGCCAGCACCGGGAACGCGGGTTGGAACGCCAGGTTGCTCGCCTTGTACCCGCCGAAGAAGGAGTACACGGACCTCGCCCCGCTCTTGGCCACGCTCTCGGTGGACAAGCAGAACGCCATCTTGCTGATGGCCGTCCTGAGCCAAGCCCGCGGCGGGGCCAGCTTCAACCCCGAGCAGATCGGCTCCAACGCCTCGGGTACTCTCCCGGGCACGACTCAGAAGATCTTCGTGGACGGGTACGGCAACCCGGTCTACTTCGTCCGCGCCTTGTCCACGCCGCTGGCCGGGGACGCGTACACGCCCCTGCTCCTGTCCGAATTGAACGCCCCGCCGTACGTGACGGCCGCCGCCGCCGCCGCCGGCAAAGCAGACGCCATCGACCCGGCAGGAAAATTCCCTTGGGCGTTCAGCCAGCCTGCCACGAACCCGATCAAGCCGTTCGTGGACGGGATGATCAAGTACATGAACGAGCCGCTTAACGGGACGAACCGCGGGCCGTTCGTCTTCTCCGGCGGCGTGGATAACACGCCGTTCACGACCGACGACCTGTACAGTTTCCGCATCCAAGGCACCGGAAAGGCGAACTGACATGACCCCTTCGCGACGGACGAGCCGGGACGGCACCACGCTTCTCGAACTGCTGGTGGTGATCGGCATCATGCTGGTGTTGATCGGCCTGTCCGCCGCCATCCTCCCGGCCCTGCGCCAGAAGAACAATTCGACGAAGGCCGCCGGCCAAGTGCAGGGGTGGCTCTCCATCGCCAAGCAGACGGCGATCCGCGACCGGGCCCCGCGCGGCGTGCGCCTGATCCGCGCGTCGCTGAATCCCGCGGACCCCGAGTACAACCTCGTCCGGTCCCTGCAATACGTGGAAGTGCCCGACCCGGGCCGCTTCTCGCCCCTGCAGACGGGAATCATTCAACCATTCTTGGTCATTAACCAAGACGCCGCTGGCGATTTCGACAAGTACACGGTCACCATTCAAAATACGTCCTCGACGTGGGATACGGTCGGTGCCCAGCCCGGCGACTACCTGATGGTGTCAAAGAACGGCAACACGAACACCTACTTCTTCGAGATTCAATCGTACACGACAACGCCTGCTGGGTCGCCGCAGGTGGCCAGCCTGACGGCCCGCAGCGGTCTGCAAGGTCTATTAAACCCGCCGAGCATGGCCCAAACGAAGTACATGGGCAATCCCGAGTCGGAATTCATGGTGATTCGCCGGGCCAGGCCGCTCGTCGGCGAGCAGGCGCTCCAGTTGGCCGCGAACACGGCCATCGACCTGCGGTACTGCGCCATCGCCAAGCCGCAAATCCTGCCGCCCAACCCGCCGGGCACGCCGGTCAAGTACGCCCAACTCGCCCTGCCGCTGTGCCTGAACTCCGGGTACGAGGGGGGGCAGGCGAGCCTCGACATTCTGTTCAGCGCCGACGGCGAAATGCTCGGCACGGTGACGGACAAGATCGTCTTGTGCGTCAACCCGGACGCCGGCAAGGCCGGCGCGCCGACGCTGATCGCCGTCTACGCCCGCACGGGCGCCATCATTCTCCAGCCGCCGGGGGTCAACGCCCTGCCGGACCTGACGGTGCCGGCCAACGCGCCGCCCAGTCAGGCGTTCGACGGCATCTTCTCGTTCACCGAAGACGGCACCGGGAGCGGGTACTGACCCCGCGGGCGGGCATTCATTCATCGGCCCGCCGGCGCGCCGGCGGGCATTCACGACGAGGCGGACCATGACACGACACGGCGACAAGCGGCCCGGCGTCACGCTGCTGGAAGTGCTGCTCGCCATCTTCATCCTGGCGATCGGCATGGTGTCCATCCTGGCGTGCTTCCCCATCGCCTCGCTCAACATGGTCCGGGCGGTGCGGGACCAGCGCTCGGCCCAAGTGACCGTCAACGCCAACACGCTGTTGCACCAGTGGTGGAAGGAGAGTTGGTACACCCCGGACGGCCTCATCATGCCCGAGGAAATCGTCTCCGGCCAGGAGCCGACCATCGAGTTGCTCGACACGGAACACCTGTCGGGGAACAATTTTAACATCCTGCGCGTGGACAGCGGCCCCAGCCACCCCGTGATGATCGACCCGCTGGGCATCGCCTCCTACGGCCCCACCGTCGGCGGGTTTATCGAGCGCGCCCACTTGAACAAAGGGTATCCCACGTTCGGGGCCAACCGCCGCAACCAACTGCGGATGACCACCCTGCCGGACGACATGAGTTTCGACCGCAGCGCGAACGCCGCCAACAGCGCCGGCCAGTTCGACCGCGGGTACCGCTACTCGTGCGCGTGGGTGCTGCAGCGGGAGCACAACTCGAACCCGTACGACGTCCGCAAGTTCACGCTGACGTTCGACAACCGGCCCATCGACCTGCCGGACGGGGACCAAGTGTACATTAAGAATCCCACGTTCAACCAACTCCGACTGAACGACCCGAACTCGCTGACGATCATCTCGAACACCAACGCCCTGCCGCGGACCCGCAAGGCCGGCTGGGTCATGGTGGCGTACCACGCCACTTACCCGCTGGGGGCGGCCAACTTCAAGCCCCCCCGGTGGGTGGTCAGCTTCCACCGGACCATCAGTCAAGACGACGCGCTCGTCGGCGGCCTCAATGAGCGGACGGTCGGCTTGGAGCAGGCCGTCTCGACGCCGACGAGCTTCGACGACGTCCGCGTGGTGATTTTCGAGAAACTGATCGAAGTGTTCGACGGCGGCACGATGTCGCTCGCCGACCGGCCGTGGTGAGCGATTTTAGAGCAGAGTTCAGAATGGTGTCGCGTCCGCGAACGGGCGCCGGCGTTTTACCTCACCCCCCGGCCCCCTCTCCGAAGCGGAGAGGGGGAG
>JAYUGD010000975.1:0-9532 GCA_043767785.1 Zavarzinella sp.
CCCACCGCAACACCGAAACTGAAAATGCTCTAGCGGGCGGCCGATGGCCCGAATATCCGGTTGTGATGGTCCTCGTCCCGCCCAATTCACGCAGCCAAAGTTTGGAAGACCTCAACGGAAAATCTTCGCCGTTCCGAACCGTATCCCGGTGACGTTGGCCGCGTCCAACGAATCCCGGAGTTGTCCACTGACGTAGCAGTAACAGTACCGCGTCGGGGCGGATAGTCGGAACAGGTCCGTAGTCCCGACAACTGCGTCAGCCGCGATCAGCGCCTCGGCCACTTCCGGAGAGGTTTCCTCGTCAAGCGGGAGTGCTTGGGCGGGCAAGTGCAGCCACGAGTAGCCGCCGATGGCCCGACGCCGGTGTTCGATTGGCGCAGGGTAAAAATGGTGCGGCGGCAGTCGAAACCGCTCGACGATGGTTCGCACTCGCTCACTGACCAACAAGCCCAGAACCCGACCTTGCCAACATGTGCTGATCAGGTCCGTTAATTTCGCCGACCCAAAGATCACCGTCGGCGGAAGGATGATCGACGTCGGGAAACTGGCTCCGGGAAGCCGACCGTTGAGCGCCGCGGCGGTCTCCGCCGAAAATTCTCCGGCCCAGCCCTCTTGTTGAGGGAACCGCCGGCCGATGCCGTCGGTCGCGTGGTTTAAGGTAAAACACGGCCGATTCACGTCTGTCCTCTCCAAGGGGCGGCAAACACGATTCCCCGAACCTGCCCGGCGGGCGCCATTCGCCGCCCTCCGTTGCCCGTCACCAGCTTTCGACAGTCAAATGATCCACCTCTTGGAAGTGGGCGTCGCGGGTCACCAGGATCAAGGAATGCTGCACGGCGACCGCCGCGATCCAAATGTCGTTCTCGGGAATCGGCTTGCCCTTGAGTTTCAAATCGTTCTTGATGACAGCGTACTGCGCGGCCGTTTCCGCCGTGCAATCCAGCACGGCGCTCTCATCGAGCAAATCGTCCACCCGCCGGACATTCTCCTCGACGCGGCTGGATTTCCGCGCGCCGAAATAGAGTTCGCCGAACACAATGCTCGGGATCAACACTTCGCCCGCCTGACTGAGCTTACTCTGCACGCCCGCGTCTTTCGCGAAGAGCGCGATCAGGATGTTGGTGTCCAGCAAATATTTACCAGTCATGGGCGTCTACCTGTTCGCAGCCGTCCGCGATGGCCGCACGCATGGTCTCAATGTCGTCGGGTGCGATGGTTCCGGCGAACGACAACAACTTTTGGCCCGGCACGCCGTGCGGGCGCGCCGACGCTAGGGCGCGGGCGAAATCCAGCACTTGGCGTTGTTGGCCGGACGGCAAGCACTCAAGCTGTTGGTGCAATTCTCTCTCCAACACGGAACTGACCATTTCGTATCTCCTCCCGGGCCGCATAACGTCGATTGTATCAGCGACCAAGCCGCGAAGCCGAAGACGGAATTCAAAGATTGAGCGCGGCGGGCCGCGCGACGCGCCTGTCCGGTGTCCGGCCGTCAAGTTCTCCCTACCATTTCCGTGACCACCCTCAATATCCATCGTTCCAACCGTCAGAGAGGGAACCCTCCATGAACAGTCGATGCGTCGTGTTGGCGTTGACCGCCGTCGCCGCCGTTAGCTTGTCGGCCGGGGCCGATGACCCGCCGCCCGCGAAGAAAGAGGCCCCGGAGGGGTGGGTGTCCATCCAGCCGAAGGACTTCCCGTACCGGAGTCTGCTGCCGGCGAAGAACGCCGGCAACCAGACGGGGTCGCGCACGTCGTCCGTCAACGGGCTGAAGACGACGGTGCGGGAGCAGACCGTCAAGACGAAGGACGGGCTGGAGTTCCAGGTGAACGCCATGCACATCGTCGGCAAGGGGGCGTCCGCGATCAAGCGGAAGGACGTGATCCGCGACTTCATGCGCGAGACCGAGGACACCTTCGACGCGGACACCACCGAGACGAAGTCGATCAAGGTGAACGGCATGCCGGGCCGGGAGTTCGTGTACGCCAAAGAAGGCGAAGTCGTCCGCGGCCGTGTCGTCTCGGCCGCGAACTGGGTGTTCGAGGTCAACGTGAAGGGGAAGGACAAGGCCGCCGTCACGTCGAAGGAGATCGACGCCTACCTGGACTCCATCGAGTACGTCCCGCCGCCAAAGAAGGCGGTTGAGCCGAAGAAGGCGGAGCCGGCGAAGGACAACTGAGGGCTACCGTCTTGTTAGCCGCGACGCGGAGGCTTTGCGGAGCGGATCGCGTTCCGCGACTGTCGCCGAAGTCCGCGGATCGCCGCTCACGGGTGACAATCCCTGAACGCGCTCCTCTCTGCAAAGTCTCCGCGTCGCGGCTAACGAACGTCGTTGACTTGCCGGCGCGGGCGCGATGCGGGCAGTGCCGTCACGCATCACGGCGGTCCTGCCCGCCGCCCCCAAGGGTCCGCCCGGCGTCGTTCACAACTTCGACGGTATCGGGTCGTCGAACTCGACGTTGGCGAACGAACTCGTCGCCTCGGCGGGGGTCAGCAGGAGCAACAGGCTTATTTCGGCGACCGCCTCTTCCGGCAGATCGTTTAAGGCGGCCCAGACCTCGTCTTCCCGCTGCGCGCGGCTCTTGCCGGCGAATTCGGGGGACACCACCCGGACGCGCACGGAGACGGAGTTTTGGCGGTACGCCTCAATGGCCGCGCCCGGGTGGGCTTCCGCGTACTCGCCGAGGCCCGCGGCAATTTGACGCAAGATCGGGTCGGGCCTCTTGACCCGCAATTTGATGGACATGTTACATTCTCCCGTCCGCCCAGGTGGCGACAGCGACCACCGACTCCATGAACTCGTCGGCCTCCCGGCTCTTCACCAATCCGGTCGCGTACCGCAAGTCGGTGGTCCAAGACGCGACGCGGGATAAGTGTCGGGTGATGTCCCGCGGGACGGCCATCCCGACGTATCGCCGGTAGAGGGCGCCAAGCCATTCAATGCTGTGGGCGCGGCTGCCGTGGAACTCGCCGAGCAACCGTTGCCGCACCGCGAGCGCCACGCTTGCCAACACCAGCGCCTTTAGGAGGCATTCTACCGTATATCCCGCCAAGTACACCGCCCCGGTGGTGCGTCCCTGCGCCAGAAGGAATTGCGAATCCTCGAAGCGTTGTTTGCCCGCCCGGTAGTACAAACGCGCCTCACGCGGCTGCGGCAAACTCATTTCTCAGACCTCAGACGGAGTCCGGCAGAAATCACCCAACGCTTTCTCAGCGGTCAGGCGTCTCTCACTTCTCAAACCCCGCCAGCCGCGCCTTCACCGCCTTGCTCTCGTCGGGGGCCTCGTACACGTCGGCCTTCCACCATTGCAGTAGTTCGTCCATCTTGGACTGCAGGTCTTCGGCCCGGCGCCGGTTGGCGAAGGTGTTCTTCATTTGGCGCTCCTCCTCGCCGGACAGGTGCCACGACAGGGCGGCGTGGCCGGGGAACTCGAAGTTCACCACGGTGAAGTACCGCTGCGCCTGCGGGATCTTGCCGGACCCCGGCTCGCCGCGGAGTTGCTCGAAGTAGGTGCTGAGGAGTTCCAGCAGGCCGTCGTTGCGGAACGAGCACGTCCCAACGCGGCCGTTGGTCAGGCCTTCGAGCGGGCTGGTCAGTTCCTCCAGCGACCGGGACAGCAGGGAACTCAGCCCCTTCTTGCGGGTCGGGGAGTCGGCGATGGCCTGCAGCCGCCGCTCGTCGTCGCTCTGGCCGTCGCGGATTTGCACGACGACGATCTTGGACACGTTCTCCTTGAACCACTCCGTGTTCTTGCCGCTGAACAGGTACGCGGCCGCCAGGCTCACGCCGTAGTTGTCGAAGTACCCGGCGTCCACGACCCGCCGCCGCGGCTTGGTGGGCAGCGGCACGGCCGGGCTGAAGTACGGGAAGCTCGCGCTCATGCGCACGGCCGTGCTGAGGGCGAACTTGTCCTTCGCCGTCGGGAACATGCGGAACAGTTCCAGCGCCTCGTGCGAATAGTTGCGACTCATGGCGGCGAAGGCGGCCGGGCGGGCCGGGTCGGCCTCGATCAAATGGCCGTCGTTGCTCGTCGGGTAGCGCATGTCCAAGTTGCTGATGATCAGGCGCCGGCCGTCCTCCACCAGCATCGGGGAGAAGACCAGCGACGGGCACCACCCGTCGCGCTCCTTGTCGGCCAAGTCCTCGAACGTGATGTCCAGCGCGCGGTCCAAGTGCTTCGACCACGCCTGTTCGAGGGCGATGCCGCGGTCGGTGTGCGTGGAGAATGGGGAGAAGAACGCGGGCACGTCGTTCAGCACCATGCGCTCGACGATGGGGCTGAGCCAGTCCTGCGTCAGCTTGTCGAACCGGCCGGCCATTTCGGCGCGGCGGTCCTTGCCCCACGTCATGTCCCCCGGCGTCTTCAGACTCTGCACGTAGTACGCCGCCCCGAACATGCCGCCGGACGCCCCGGTCATCATGCGGACGTGGTAGGGGAACGGGATGCCCTCGACGGCGAAGCGGTGTTCCAACTCGGCCAGCACCATGTGCGTCCACGCGGCCGCCCGGATGCCGCCGCCGCTGGCCACCACAATGACCATCGGCTTCTTCTTGCCGTCCCGCGGGTCGCGGTCGCCCGGCGCCAGCAGCGGGCCGAGGCGCGTGATCTCGCCGGGGACCGTGGCGAACGGCACGTCCCCCGGCATCAGCAGCCGGCCGGGCGCGGACTTCGGCGCGCCGGGCCGCAAGTCCTTGCCGGGGAGAATGCGGTTTTCTTCCTCGACCGACTTCCACTGGGCGTCCAGCGAGGCCTCGGGGCCGGCGCCGCGGCGCAGCCGCACCGGCCCGACGACGACGTTCGCCTTTTGGTCCATGACGGCGGCGACGGCCTTGTCGAACGCCTGTTGCCGGCCCAAGTCGTCTTTGATCGTCTCCTCCAAATCGAGCAGGGCGATCCCGTCGGCCGAGTCCTTCCCGGAGTAATCCAAGCCGGGGAACTGCATCTTGTACTGCGGCATCCCGGACAGCACCACCATCACGATCATGGCCGGCGCGAGGTACGGCAGGGCGTCGTCCACCACGTAGGCCACCAGCCCGTACAGGGCCACGCCCATGAACAGCAGGAAGCACATCAGCACCATCGGCGAGTTGACGGCCGCGAAGCTTAACGGCAGCACGAACAGCACGCCGACGCCGAAGACGAAGAACAGGGCCGCGATGCCGTGGAACGGGTACTTGCGGCAAACGCGCGGGTCGATCACGCGCTCGTTGGTCCGGCGCAGGACGTGGGCCGTCGGCCGCGGGAAGGCGTAGCGCACGCCCATCGGGATCACGGCGAGGCAGTACAGCCCGACGACGAACGCCCCGCTCCACCCGCACCACGCCTTGGACCCGAGCCACGTCACCACGAAGTACACCATCACGCCGAGGCCGAACAGCCACGCCCGGAAGACGCGGTGGTCGTTCAGCCAGCGGGCGCGGAAGAGCAGCAGGAACAGCACCAGCCCGGCCGCCACGCCGACGGCCACGCCGAGGCTGCTGAGTTCCCACACGGCCGCGAACACGACGCCGACGGCCATGAGCAGCGTCTGGTTGAACAGGATCATGCCGACCTTGCGCGGCAGCGAGTTCTGGCCCCGGATGTCCCACAGCGTCAGCAACATGCTGCCACAATGGGCCGACGGGGCGTGATTCTCCGCGGACGAGATCATCCGGGTGAGCATCCGGCGCATGACGCCTTGCGCGTCCCCGGCCGCCCCGCTGGCGACGACCAGTTTCTTGAAGAGGCCCCCGCCGACGAAGATGGTGGCGAACGCCGCCAGCCCGCCGAGTGGCAGCCACACGCCGTAACTCGGCCGCGGCGGCGGGATGGCGTTCACGCTGTCCTCGGCCGGCGTCATGTCGAGGACGGCCGGCGGCCCCTGCCCCTGCTGGTCTACGGTCTGGACGAACAGGATCAGCCCGGCGACGACGGCCATGATGAGGAACAGTTGCCCGGCCACCCACAGGCAGTAGTTCACGAACAGCCGGTTCGAGAAGCGGTCGAGAAGCTGCGGGAAGACCTGCACCTTCTCCGGCCGGGCCGTCTTCTTCGCCCACATCAGGAAGCCGACGTACAGGCACTGGACGACGACCAGCCCGATGGCGTAGCCCACCCAGAACTGCTTGGCCGGGTTCTCGTGCCAGATCAGGTACGTGATGCCGTACTCCGCGCCCAGCGACCCGCTCACCATCGCCGCGAGCAGCAGCAAACAGTTGGGCAGGACGAAGTGCAGGCAGAACGTCGGCAGATACCCCGGCACGGACGGGGGCAGGGCGTGCCCGTGGGTGGAAGACATTAGTCAGACTCCAAGGCCGGGGTGGCGGCCGCGCGCTCCGCCGCCGATGATGAATGATCGGCCCGGCGCGCCGGGCAACTTTCGGGGAGAGCGACCACATGGGCCGGATACCCGCGATCGACGCCTTGCGCGTGTTCGCCATCCTCGCCGTCTTGACGCTGCACGCCCGGCTGTTCCGCGCCGGGGAAGACTTGGCGGGCTGGGAAAGGGGGGCGGAAGTCTTGCTGGACCACGCCAGCCGGTTCGCCGTGCCGTTCTTCTTCTTCGTCGCCGGCTTCCTGTTCGAGCGCGGCCGCGGGACCAAACCTCCGCTGGAGCGGGCCGGCCCGCAAGTGAAACGCATACTCGTCCTCTACCTCGGCTGGTCGTTGATTTTGGTGGGTGAAGAAGTGGTCGAAGCGTGGGTCCGGCGATGCGTCTCGGAAGGCGGTTTCGCGGCCGTCCCGTGGCCCGATTGGGCGGCCCTGCCGAGCCGCATGATCTACGGCGTGCGGATGCACCTGTGGTTCCTGCCGGCGTTGGCGCAAAGCCTGTTGCTGTCCGCCGCCCTCGCGGGGACGCGGTTGGCCGGGCCGGTCGCCGTCGCGCTGTACGCCGTCGGCTTGGCGACGGGAACCTACGCCCCGCTGACGGGCATCGACTTCGGCGTCTGGAGCCGCAACGGCCCGTTCTTCGGCACCCTGTTCGTGTGGGCCGGGGCCGTCAGTGCGAAGCGTGTCCACCCGCCGGCATTGGCCGCCCTCGGTCTCATCGTCGCCGGGGGTCTGTTGCACGCCGTCGAGTTAATCTGGCTGCACGAGTCCCACGGCCTGCCGTGGCTGCACGAGCGCATCAACTATTTGGCCGGCACCGCACTGGTGGGAATCGGTGTCGGCTGGCTGGCGCTGGCGCGGCCGAACTTGGGGGTGAAGACGTTCCTCCCGGCGTGCGGGGCGGTTACGCTGGGCGTGTACATCCTGCACTTGGACGTGATGCAATGGCTGGCCGAGACGGCGTGGTTTGCCGGAATCGCGGGTCAAATGGGGTTGGTGTTGGCGTGCTACGCGGCGACACTGGGGCTGGTGCGAATCATCGCATGGACGAAGGCGGGGCGGAGGTGGGTGGGGTGAAAACCGATCCGCGTCGACGGCTGATGCCCGCTCGGCTGCCCTCGCCCCGCCGGCCTTCTGATTCCCCCCGCATTTCTCTTGGCCCGCCCCCGCCCGGCCGGGTACGATCATTGGTGGCCGCCTTTCATTTCTCCGTTCCATGTCCGGGAGACGTCTCATGCCCAGGGTTCCGACCGTCCGCCGGGGGTTCACCCTCATTGAACTGCTGGTGGTGATCGCCATCATCGCCATCCTGATCGGGCTGCTGTTGCCGGCCGTGCAGAAGATTCGCGAGGCCGCGAACCGCATGAAGTGTTCCAACAACCTGAAGCAACTCGGCCTCGGGTTCCACAACCACCACGACACGAACGCGGCCTTGCCCCAGGGGCAGTACAACAATTTCTACTCGAACGACACCCCGTGGGTGCGCGGGTGCTGGGTCCAGCCGATGCTGCCGTTCATCGAGCAGGACAACCTGTACAAGGCGTACGACACCGCCCGTCAAACTAACGGCGACTGGGCGCTGCTGTGCCCGCTGAAGGACACGAAGATCAATACGATCCTCTGCCCGTCCGACCCCAGCAGCCCGAAGACGCGGACGCAGGACACGAACTCCGTCGGCGGCGCGAACGTGATGCAGGGCCTGCACACTAACTACGTGGTGTGTTCCGGCTCGACCTACTACGGCGGGGGAACCAACCTGAACGGCATGTTCTTCGTCAAGTCCCGGACCGGCCTCGCGGAGGTGACGGACGGCCTCTCCAACACCCTCATGGCCAGTGAAATCTGCGTGTCCCCGGACGTGTCGGCGAACGACCTGCGCGGCCGGTACTGCAACTCGTGGGAGGGGAACAGTTGGTTCAGCACGCTGCTGCCGCCGAACACGGCGACCCCCGACGGACAGCAGTACCAAGGCCAGTCCATCAAGTTGGCGCCGCCCGCCAACAGCGGCAACTTGGCCCTGTACGCCCGCAGCGCCCACACCGGCGGCGTCAACGCCCTGATGGGCGACGGCTCCTGCCGCTTCCTCCGCAACTCCATCAACCCGGCGACGTACGCCGCGATGGGCACCCGCAACGGCGGCGAGCCGCCCGGCACGGAGTGAGCTGTCCAATTGTCGATCACTTGGGGGACGCTCGGATGGGGAAACGGGCGAAACGGGAGCGGCGACACGCGGAGCGGCAGGCCACCGCGGCGGCGGCGGTCGCCGAAGCTCGGGCGGCTGCTCGGGCGGCGATCATCGCCCTGCGCTGCCCGTCGTGCGGCGGCGATGCGATATCACGTCTTTTCTACGGCCTGCCCCGGTTCGGCCCCGAGATGAACGCCGACCTCGACGCCAATCTGATCGTCTTGGCGGGCACCGCGTTCGCCGAGGACGACCCGAAGTGGCTGTGTCGCGGCTGCAAGCACGTTTGGGGCCGGCTGCTCCCAGACCGGTCGCCGCACGCCTGGCCGATGGCTTCGTCTGCTCAAAAACCACTGACTCCGTGAACGGCGTCTGGAGAGGCGAGAAGGCGGGGAAAATGCCGTTGAAACTACCTGACGGGGCCGAGGCGGCGTTCCGCATTGAAGCGGACGATGCGTTCGGGTCGCGGTTCGCCATCAACGTCTACGGCGCCGGCCGGGGCGGTTGGTTCGTCGCGTCGCATCGGCTCTCTGGCCGCGAACACGACAGCGGCGTGCGGCCGCTCCCCAAGGGCGAGTGGCCGACCCTGCTGCACCTCATCAACTGCTGCGGGTTTTGGGGGCTGCCGGAAGACGACGCGCACTTGACCGACCGGGATGCCTTCGTCGATGACGGCGAAGTCCTGTACGTCGCGGGACGGGACGCGGAACGGCATCATCGCGTGTGCCGATTCGTGCGGCGAGAACCGGGTCTGGAAGCGGTGTTGTCGTTCGGCCGGCGGGCGTCTGGGTTCTTCGTGTGATCGGTGTCCGGTCGGCGCGCGCCGCCAACGCATTCGGCCGCGGAAGGCTGTCATGCCAAAAGGAGCAGCCAACGTCGCCGTTCGCTCCGCGAGCGGGCGCACTTCCCGCGGGCGCACGCCTTCTCCCCACAGGAAGCGCGCCCGTTCGCGGAGAGCTTGTGCAAAAATCGGCCGGCGGGGGCGACAGGATTCGCGGGCCGCGCTATGGTGGAGACACCGCCATTGTACGTCACGAGTGTG
>JAYUGD010000976.1:0-3456 GCA_043767785.1 Zavarzinella sp.
GCCCACGGGGTCGGACCCTCGAAGACTCGGTCCTCATTCGCTTTTTCTCGGGGAGGCCCGGACCGCTTATAAGCGGGACTCCAACCCCGTCGCCGATGGGTGGTGAGAGGTGTTCGCCCAAAACCGTTGGTTCAGGACTTCCCGAGAATCAGACCAAGACAACTTCAGGCTTGACACAGATGGACGCGAATCTTATTCAAGCATCCCTGCGTCATTCCATTCCGATTCTTGCGGAGAAGCGATGAGAACCATTCTTCGGATGGCGGCGCTTATCGCTTTGCTGCCATCAACGGGGATGGGGTGCGCGTTCTATCATGTGCTTACCGACCCGGATTGGGTTCAGTATGGGTCCGTAGGACCGCCAACTTGGCCGGCCGATCCCGAAGAACGCGAAAATCTCATCCGCGCGTGGGAAGCCGAAATTCTACTCGACGTTCCAAAAGCCGAGTAGAGGCGAAGCCACTCGCTTTCTTGTGCCGCCTCACGGCCCGTGCGCATAAATCGCCTCGGCCACCTTGCCCAAGACCTTCCCCTGTTGGGTCGTCGTGCCGCCCGGCGGCAGGAACACGTCGTTCAAGAACATGGCAAAGTAAAGTTTGGTCCCTTTCGCGGTCGTCAGTTCGCCGGCCAGGGCTTTCGCCCGCATCAGCATCCGGTCGTTTTGGGCGTCGTGCCAGACGAGGGTGCCGGTCTTCGCGCGGCACTTGCCGTAGGCGGGACTGTCTTTGGGGACGATGCCGGCCAGCGTGCCGTCCACGCCGAGAATGGGCAGCGCGTCGAAGTACGCGTCCGCGGCTTGGTGTGCCGACATCGCCCGCAAGAGCTTCACCGTCGTCCGCGGCGTGACGGCGTCCGCTTGGGCGCCGCCGGCCCCGCCGGCGAAGGAGACGGTCGCCGGGTCGATGCCCATACCCTTCAGGAGTTTCGCCTGCTGTTCGAGGCCGCGTTGGATGCTGCCGTGGTCGTGCTTCAGGCCCACCAGGATCGGCAGCGTGCTGGCGTACAGGTTGTGGCTCACTTTCAGCGTCACCTTCACCACGTCGGCCAGCGGCTCGGACTGGTACTCGGCGACCTTGGCCATGCGGCTGTACGTGGCGCGGTCCGGCAAGTCCGTCCGGCGGGGCCGGTAGACGGTCGCGGCCACCTTCACGCCGGCCTTGCGCAGGGCGTCGATGAACAGGGCGCGGGCAAAGGCCGCCGCGTCGTCCACCGCGTAAATCCGCACTTGCGGAGTGCCGCCGGCGGGGACGGCGCCGCGGATCATGAACTGGTTCGGGCCGGTCGGCTCGATGGTGACGCTCGTCTTGCCGTCGGCCGGGCCGGTGCGGACCATCGCGTCCATCTGGATGAGGACGGTCTCCGGCCGCACGGTCACGACGGCCGGGTCGCCGTCGGCTTTGCCGGGAGCGACTTGCACGTCCACCACGTTGTCGTTGATGACGACGGGCGAAATCGCGTCCGGCCCGCTGCCGCTGCTCTTGGCTTTGGGGAAGAGTCGGTCGTCGATGAACACTTCGCCGTCCACTTCCTTGATGCCGATCTCCTTGACCTGCTTCGCCAAGTCCTCCAGGGCGAACAGCGGGTTGGAGTCCGTGAGCGTCGCCTGCGCCAGGCCGCTGCCGGCGTAGGTGTGGTCGTTGTCCGCGAACAGTGTCTTGCCGTCCTTGCCGCGCCGGCCCCCCATCGTCAAGTCGCCGGACGCGATGAGGAAGAAGTCCCCCTTCAACACGCCGTCGGTGACATCGCCGCGGCGGTAGACCGGCGTCCGGAAGCGGAACTCCGGCCCGAGTTCGGCGAGGGCCGTGGCGCAGGTGTACAGCTTGGTCGTGGACGCCGGCAGGAACAACTTGTCGGCCTCGCGCTCGTACACCGTGGCCCCGGTCTTGGCGTCCACGACGAGCAGCCCCCACCGGGCCGACTTGTACAGCGGCACGTCCGTGATCTTCTTGATGGCGTCCCCCAGCTCGTCGGCCCGCGCGGCGGCGACGGCGGCGAGCCAGAGGGAACAGACGGCGAGGAGGCGCATGGGGGGAAATCTCCGCGTGTGAGCAAAAGGCAACCTAACCCCCCGGCCCCCTTCCCGAGGACGGGAAGGGGGAGCAAGCGGGTATAAGTCTCACGCCCAATGGCGGCTGTCACGATGGGCGGCGATGTCCCCGCACTTGCTCCCCCTTCCCGTCCTCGGGAAGGGGGCCGGGGGGTTAGGTTGCCGGGCGAACGACTTCCCCAGCCTCTTCCGCTTCTTCCGTCACCGGTCCCGACACCACCACCGGCTTCTTCCGCTCCAGCATCACCCAAGCCGTGGGGGCGAGAATCAGGAAGGTGCCCAGCAGGACCCAGCGCGTCAACTCGTGGCCGACAAAGGCCACGTCGATCAGCAGGGTGAACACCACTTGCGACAGGCCGACGACGGACACCTTGGCCGGGTCGCCGGCCGCGAACGCCCGCGTGAGGAACATCTGCCCGATACTGGCGAACAGGCCGACGGCCAGCAGCAGCGCCAGCGGTTTCGGCGTGTAAAACGGGACGGCGTCCGGCCGGTTCTCGAAGCACAGCATGGCGACGGCCGACGCCAGCGTCGCCACCCCGGAGAAGTGGACCACCACCGCGTTCGGGTTGACCCCCTTCAGCCGATGCAGCCCGAGCATCGCCACGGACGTGCTGACGGCGCTGGCCAGCGCGAGGCCGAACGCCAAGTCGCTGTCCCCGGCCTGCGGCTGCTGGATCAAAATTACGCCGACCACGCCGCCGAGGACCGCCAGCCAGGCCCGCCACGACGGGAACAGGCCCAGCATCGGCCACGACAACAGCGCCACCCAAATCGGGAACGTGTTGGTGAGCGTGGTCACGGTGGACGCCTTCAACTTGGCGAGGGCGAAGAAGGCCGTCACCAGGCTGAAACTCCCCGCGAGGCTGCGGTGCCACAGCCGGGCCGGCCGCCACACCACGAACGGCGTCTTCTGCACGACGCACACGGCCCCGACGATGACCAGCACCAGAAAGCTGCGGAAGAACGCGACCGTCTGCCAGTTGCAATACTGGCTGACCTCGTGGGCGAGGGCCGACATGAACGCGAAGCTCACGCACCCGCACAGCATCCACACATACGGGCGGTGACTCGGCACGGACACGCGGCGGGCTTCCTTGGCGGGCGAAACCCTTACTTTACGGGGATCGAGAAGAACTTAACCACAGAGGACACAGAGAACACAGAGGAAAACCAAAGCCGAGGAAATGCATCTATGAAAATGCCTTCTCTCTCTTCTCGGTCTTTCCTCTGTGTTCTCTGTGTCCTCTGTGGTTAAATTCTTCTTGTCTTCTCTGCATTCCCGGAGTCATCCCATGAAGTCGCGCACCGAATACCTGACGCTGAACATCCCGTCCAAGATGGCGTTCGTGAACATCACCCCGAAGGTGCAAGACGCGATCACCAAGAGCGGCGTGCAAGAAGGGATT
>JAYUGD010000977.1:0-9514 GCA_043767785.1 Zavarzinella sp.
CTCGGCCCGTCGGCCTCGTCCAGCTTGAACGGGAAGGACGCCTTCACGGCCTTGCGGGGCTGGCCCTTGGCCTTGTCTTCCGGCGGCCACATGATCATCGTCTCGGTGCGCTCGTTGAGGAACACGCCGAGGATTTGCATTTTGACGCGGTGCTCGACGCGCTGCGTTTTGCCGAAGAAGGCGGCGAGGTCGTAGAACTCCTCGCGGGTCCACACGTCGAACGGGTGGTTGTGGCACTGGGCGCACGAAATGCGGACGCCCATGAACACCTGCGAGACCACGCCGGTCATCGCGTACGGGTCGGCCTCGTCGCCGAGGATGAACGACGTCTCCGGCTGGCTGCCGGCCCGGCCGGAGGCGGCCAAGAGGCGGCGGGCCATCACGTCGTAAGGCATGTTCGTGCGCACGGCCTCGTGGACGAAGGCCTGGAAGGCGGCCCCGCCGTCCGTGTTGTACCGGACGCGGAGCAGGTCCCCGAAGAAGATGGCCCAGCGGTCCGCGAACTGCTCGCGGCCCATGTACTCTTCGGTGATCTTGGCGCGGCGCTCGCCGGCCGGCCACGCCATGTACTTCTGGATTTCGCCGTCGGTGGGGATGCGGCCGGTCAGGTCGATGGAGACGCGGCGGAGGAAGGGCAGGTCGTCGATCACGGGGGCCGCCGTGGCCTTCGTGGACCCGTTCTCGGCGGCGATCAGGTTGTCCACCGCCTTGGCGATGCCCGCCGGGTCCGGCCCCGGCGGGTCGGCCCACGCGGGCGACGCCGCGAGGGCGACCGCCGCCAAGGCCAACGATGCTGAGAACACGCTGTATTTCACTTCGTTCCCTCCTTCGACAAGAGATCCCGAGAGACTGATTTTCGAAACGGCCGGGGCTACGGCACTTCTTCTTCGAGCACGTGGTAGACTTCGCACCCGGTCTGGCTCACCGCCTCCATGATCGGCTCGAACGTGGCGGCGAGTGTGTCCTTGTGAATCTTAAGCAGTACGACGCGCGGCTCGGCAGGGTCGTTCCCAAGTTCGGCGGCGAGACGTTCCGCCAATTCTCGGACGCTGACCTCTTGCGCGTTCAGGTAGACCTTGTTGGTATTGTCCACCATGACGACCAACCGCGTCTTGGCGACTTCTTTCACCTCAGCGGACTTGGCGGGCACCCACTGGAACTTTGCGTCTTCCTGCGTTTTGGCCAAAATCAGAAAGAACAACACCAAATTAAAGGCGATGTCAGCCATCGACACATACGGGGGCGTGACTTCGAGTTTTCTGCGTTTTATCTTCACGATCCCCCCTTCCTAAGTGGGTCAGCGGACCCGCTCTTCTTTTTCTTCTTCCAATTGCAAGGTGATGACCCCGCCCGCCTTCTCAATCATGCCTGTGACAATAATCCAGCGCGAGTACGGGGTGTCCTTGTCACTTTTGACGACGACGATCCGCTCGTCCGGTTTTTCCTTGCCGGCGAGCAGATCTTTCACTTTCGCTGCAAAGGCGGTGTCCGGAAGCACGGACCCGTTTACCGATACGGTCGTGCGCGTGAGAACCACTTCTACGTTTTCAGACTTTTTCTCTGTCGCCTTGTCTTGGCTGGCCGCCGGCACTTGTTGCGGCCTTCCCTTCTCGTCTTTTACATCGGAGGCCAGCACCACAAAGAAAATCAACAGATTAAAAGCCAGGTCCGTGAGCATGTTCAGAACGCCCACCGATTGGCTGGCCGACACTTTTTTCCCGCCGCCGCCGATCGCCGGTCCGCCCGCCATCAGGAGCCTCCTGCCGATGTCGACTGGGTCGCCGGCCATGGCGCCGGGCGACTTTCGGCGCCCGCGTCCTGGCGGGCCATGCGGACCGTCAACGCTTCCACCAATTGGGACGCCGTCTCCTCGGCATCCAAAACATACCTGTTCACGACAGTACTAAAGTAATTGTAAAAAATATAAGCCGGAATACCGACCAAAAGACCCCAAACCGTGACGATCAGTTTGAGTTTGATCCCGGCAGCGGCTTTGGTGACAATTGTTTCGCCGGGCAGTAGTGGGAAGGTGAGGGCTTCGAACAAGACCACCATGCCGACCACTGTCCCGACGGAACCGACCATCGGGGCGACGTTGGCGATCGTGGCCAACACGGGCAAGTTCTGCTCCAAGGCGGCTGTGATATGGACGCCGTAGTCGTCCATCGCCTTGACGACCTGTTCTTCGATGCGACTAGGGTCATAATTTAGCCGCCGAAGCACCTCGTAGCGTTGCAGACCGACCGCAAGAATCGCCGGCACCGGGCCGCGGGACTGAGCGCACAAAGCGATGGCCTCTTCCACGCGGTCCTCGTGCAGCATTTGCAGCACTTTGGCCCGCAACGCCTGCCCGTCCGTGGCAATCAACCGTAGGCTGCGAAATCGCTCGATAACCACGCCGGCCCCGAGGACGGCCATGAAAAGGATCGGCCACATGAAGTAGCCGCCGTCCCGCATGTAGCCGAGGGCGCCCGAATGCCAGAAGTCTGGGTCGGCCGGGGCGGCGGTTGCGGCTTGTGCAAACAACGTCAACATGAGGTGGTCCGGAAGACAACGGGCGGGGGCGACACACGATCACTGGGGCGGGACTTACTCTTTCGCGTCCACGTTCGAGGCCTCTTCGAACTGCCGGAGCATTTCCGGCAGGGCGAGGCGACCGCGGGCGTACTTGGCGACTTCGCTGGCGGGGTAGTCCCACCGGCACTTGTTGTAGCTCTGGAAGGCCTTTTTCATGTTCCCGGCCGTCCGGTAGCTCTCCCCGGACCAGAACATGGCGTCCGGGCACAGGGCGTCTTCCCGGAACGTGAGGACGAACTTGTCGAACGTCTCGGCGGCCTTCGCGTATTGCTTGTCCTTGTAGTAGCACTGGCCGACGCGGAACGCCATCTTCGGCGCCCACTTGTGCCCCTCGAACTTCTCCAAGAACTTCTCGCCCACTTGGGCCACGACCTTGTAGTTCTCCAACTTATAGAAGTGCTCGCTGATGCGGACCATGACGTTCGCGATCAGCGGGTGCTTCGGGTACGTCGCCGCGAGGGTGACGTAGGCTTCCAAGGCTTGGTTGAACTCGCCGGCCTCCTCGTAGCACTGGGCCAGCTTGAACTGGGCGTCCGGGGCCAGCGTGTGGTCCGGGAACTGCTTCACGATCGTCTGGTAGGCCTGCGTGGCCTCCTTGTACTGCTTCAACTCTTGGGCGAATTGGCCGAGCAAGTACGACACGCGCGGCGTGTACTTGGGGTTCGGGTAGTCCTCGATCACTTCCCGGAGGACGCGCTTGCCGTTCTCCAGGTCGGCGGTCGCCTCGGCCTCGCGGTTCAGGGCCTTGTGGCTCTTGAACAACTCGAAGTGGCTCTCGGCGATGTGGAACTGCGTCTCGACGGCCAAGGCTTCGTCGCCGAACAGCTTGCTGAACGCCTGCACCTTGCCGTCCGTCCCGATCACGACGGCGACGGGGACGATCAATTCCAGTTTCCCATCGGACGAACTGGCCTGCTCGTCAATGTAGGTCACTTCGATGGTGTCGCCGAAGTAGCACTCGATCTCCGGGGCGTCCTGCTTCAGGTTGCCGGCAGTCGGCTTCTCCTCCGGCTTGAGAACGACGGAGCCGGTGAAGACGCCGCTGTGGGCGAGCGTTTCGATGAGTTCAACGACCTCGTTCTCGCCGCGCTTAGTGCGGACGCGGACCTTGGCCTTGTCGCGGTCGCCGGTGCGGTCCAAGTCCGCGTCCACGACCTTGATGAACAGCCGTTCGCCGACGTGGACGGCGGTCACGTCCTTCTGGTACTCGGAGTCGGTGACGTTCAGCGTGCCGTCGGTGAGAAGGCGGCCGGTGGCCGTCAGGGTCTTCGCCCCGCCGGGCCGCAGGGCGTCTTGGTACGACACTTCGACCATGTCGGACCCGTTCAAGTTGAGGACGCGGGTGACGATGGCCTTGTCCTTGTTGGGCTTGCCTTCCTCCTCCATGTCTTCCTTCGGCATCTTCGGCCCGCCGATCAGGTCGCGGGGCATGGAGGCCGTCAGCGGCACGGTGGCCAGGCTCTCCTTGCCGCCGAGCATCATCACGACTTGCCCGGTGAACCGGCCTTCTTGCAGGGCGGAGCCGGCGCGGTCCGGCGAGTCCGACCCGAGGCGGCGGTCGTCGAGAACGCACTCGACCTCGACTTCGGCCCCGGCGGTCGTCTTCAGCTTCACGGTCACTTTGCTGCGGCTGTCCTTGGCGGCGTCGCGGTCGATCACCTCGACGGTGAACGGGGCCTCGAACGCCACGCCGGCCACGGGCGCCGGGTCGGCCGCCCCGACGACGGCCGGCTTGTAGCGGATTTGGGCCGGCTCGTCGGCCGGCGCGCCGGCCGTCTTGGTCAACCGCGTCTCGATCACGCGGACGCGGCCGGGCGTCGGCTCGTTCACGTACACCACGGTCTCGCGGACGGCCGCGTGGCCCGGCACCGTATTCTGCTCGTCGGTGTACCGCAGGAATACGCGGTCCCCGGCCTTCACGACAATCTTGCCCTCGGCCGCGGCGGCGGCCGTGTCCACTTCCTTGGTGAACACGCCGGTGTTCTCGTCCGTCTCGTCGGCCTCCAAGTTAATGGGCGGACCGTCGTTCACGGAGACTTGAACCTTGATCTTGTCCTTGCCGGCGGTGGTGTCTTGGTCGAAGTCGGTGACTTCGATCACGATTCGCTCGCCCGGGTCGATCCGCAGCAGTTCCTTGCGGTAGGTGATGATCTGCCCGTTCGGCGCCCGCACCAAGTCATGGCTGATCGGGGTGATGGTCGCGTTGTGGTACGTCGCCGTCAGCTTGGCGGTCAGCAGCCGCGAGGCGTCGCTGAGGTTTACGTCGTCGATGTAGGTGGCCGTCACCACGTCCCCGCCGCCGATTTCCAAAATCTCGTTGGTCGCCAACGAGAGCAGGTCGGCGTCGGTCGGGATGTGCAGCACGTTCTTTTCTGTGTCGCGGATTTCCACGTGGTTGATCGCCACCGCCTCGCCGCGGTACTCTTGAATCACCAGCCGCGTGTGCCGCAGGGCGATGGGGGCGAACTTGAAGTCCCACGACAGGCCTTCCTTATCGACCGTTCCCTCGCCGAGCGGCCGGGGGACGGCGGGCGTCTTGGCTTCGGGGCGGGCCACGTCGAAGTCGGTCTCGCGGAACGGGACCGGCTCGACTTCCGCGGAGGACGCCTCGCCGGTCGCCCAGCGCGCTTCGAGCGTGGGCGTGTTCGGCCCGGCGGCCGCGAAGATCGTCACGTCGTGCGTGCCGGCGTCGAGGTAGACGTCCGTGCTGGCGACGCCCTTGCCGACCGGCCGTTCGAGGCGGCCGTCCACGAGCACGGCCGTCGCCTCGCCCGCGACGGCGATCCGGGCGGCCCCGGCCTTCGCCTGCACGAGTTTACCGTGCCACACGATGGCCGTCGGCCGCTTGGCCTTGTCGTCGGGCTGGCGCGCCCAGAACAGGTCGGCCGCCTTGCCTTCGGCAGAGGGCTTGGTGTTCTTCGTCAAGGCGACCACTTGGTCCCAGGTCGTGTAGCCGGTGGCGTCGGTGCCTTCAAAGATTCGGGCGGTCATCGCCCCGTATTCGCCGGCCAACGGGTTGAGCTTGGCGTCCGGGTGCGTGGCGGCCAACCGGAACCAAAGGCGGCCGTCGTCGCTGCCTTCCAAGGTCATGCGGATCGGGGCGTTCTGCTTGGCGTCCGGCGTCCAGACCGTGACGCGGTCGGTCCGCTTCAGGTTCTTCATGTCCACGGACAGCACCTTCGGGGTCGCCCCGTCCGGCTCGCTCAGCCACGCCGTCTTGCGGTCCTTGTCGATGGCCATCAGCGGGCTGTGGTCGATGGCCGAATTCGTGGCCAACGCCCCGACGGGGAGTTCGCCGGTCTTGGCGGTGCCCTCGAAGATGCCCGTGTGCGGCCCGGTCTCGGTCAGCACGGCGGAGACTTGGTCCCCGCCGGAGGACGTGAGCTTCACGGCGATCTTGTCCGGCTGGTTGGTCCAGTCGCGGTCCGCGTCCTTGACGCGGATGTAGATGATGTTGCCCGGCTTGATCTGGTCTTTCGGCCGAACGAGGCCCTTGCGCTCCTTCTCGGCGTCGCCGTCGGCCTCGCGCTGGAGGGCCTTGGTGAAGCCCTCCTCGTCGTCGTCCACGATCTTGCCGGAGGAGATGTCAAGTTTGCCGTCGGCCGAGATCTTGATCTCGGTGTCCGGGAGCGGGGCGTCCTTGAACTCCTTCTTGAACTCCGGCGGGTAGTCCACGCGGATCAGGTCTTTGCCGGTCAGTTGCAGGACGCGGTCGTTCTTCGTCGCCGTCCCGAGGCGGGTTTCCAAGTCGGCGCGGAACAGCCCCTTGCCGCCGCCGCCGGAGATGAGGTAAATGGTCTCCGTGTCGCCGCCCGGCTCCGTGGTCACGAGGACCGGGATGCGGCTGTGCCCGCGGCTCACGCCGAGGTCGCTGTCCTGCACGACGATGGAGAGCGGCTCGCCCGGCGTGTGGAACCGCTTGCTGGCCCGGCCCAGGCGGCCGACGGTGCGCAACAGTTCGAGTTGATCGACGTAGCGCTGTTCGGCCCCGTACACTTCGGACAGGTTGAACAGGGCCTGGTTGGCGAGTTCGACGTTGGGCACGCGCTCCAGCACGGCCTTGAAGATGTTGCGGGCCTCGTCGCGGTCGCCGCGGCGGCTGGCCAACACACCGCGCAGGAACTCGGCCCGGATCACCACGTCGCGGTCCCGGCTGCCGGCGAGGCGCTCGAACGCCTGCTCGGCCAAGTCGTAGACCTTTTGCTCCATGTGCGTCTCGCCGATGCCGAAGTCGGCCTCGACGGCCTGCGCCGTCTTGGGGTAGCGGTTGATGAGTGTGGTGAACTCGGCGCGGGCCAAGTCGTACCGCTTGCCGCGGAAGTAGTTGCGGGCCAGCAGCAACTGGATGCGGGCCTTGTCCGCCTCGTCAATTTCCTTCACTTCGGCGTTCTTAATCATCCACGCCCGCAGGATGTCCTCGACGCGGTTGTGGTTCTCGTCCCCGCCGGCGGCGATGTGGTTCTCGCAGACGAAGACGATCAGATCGACCGGGGCCTCCGTGCGGTTGGCGTCGAACAATTTCTGGTTGGCAAGGTAAGTCTCGAAGGCGAGTTTCTGGTCGCCGAGCCGCAGTTGCAACGCGGCGGCCAGCAGCGGGGCAATGGGACTCTTCTCGTCGATGACCGCCCCGCCGGCCGCCCCGAGGCGGCTGTAGGCTTGGGCGAGCAGGTCGCGGCCGCCCTTGCGGCGCGGCTCGTCCAAGCCCGGCAAGTTGCCGAGCATCCCGCTGATGAGCGTCGCCCCGCCGAGGTAGTCCTTGCGGCCGACGGCGGCTTGGGCGTAGGGGAACAGCATGTCAAAATCGGTCGCGTCGCCGGCCCCGAGTTGGGAGGCGCCGGCGAGGGCGACCAAACGGGCCATCGGCTTCAGCTTGGCGGCTTCCTCCGGCAGTTCCAAGAGGGCCGCTTGGGCGACCATCGACGCCCGCGTCACCCGTAGGTCGCGGACGAAGGTGAACACTTTTTGCTTGTCCGCGAGCGTGGCCTTCGGGTCGGCTCGGTAGGCGGATGCCCAAGTGACGAGCGTGTTGTAGTCGTTGTCCAGCCCCGCCGCGGCGAACGGCCGGACGCGAATCTTGTCCGCGATGGGCGTCAGGAGGCGAATGGCCCCGTCCACGTCGGCCGGCGGCGGGACCGGAGCGATGGCGGGCGGCGGCTTGGTCGGGTCCACGGGCGGGGCCTTGGGGACGACCATGTAATCCGCGCGGGCGACGGCGAAGCTGAATTGCCAGCCGGTGTCTTTGGCCACGAGCGTGTCCAAGAGCTTGATCTTCTCCGCTTCCGTCGGCAGCAGGGCGATCAGGCGGCCGGCGCACTGGAGCAGCTCTTGAGAGTCCGGGTTGCCGGTCAGGGCTTTTTCCCAACACTCCTTCGCCTCGGCCTTCAGCGTGAGGAGAGTCAGCGAATCCCCCATGCCGGAAGCCGACGTGTTGTCGTACCCGAACTTGTCGAACATCTTCTTCGTCCACGCCCACGTCTGTTGGCCGGCGGCGGCGTCCTTGAAGTGGACGGCGGCTTGAAGCAGGCGGCGCGACAAGTCGGGCTGGGCCGACGGCGGGTCGAGTTTCAATACCGCGGCGGCGGCCTCGCGGAAAAACTCCGGCTTCACGTAATCCGTGGCGGCCACCAAGAACGCGGCGGCGGCGTCGAACGACTTCGGCAAGCGGGCGGCCCACGCCTTGGCGACGTCAATGGACTTGAGCCGTTGGTTGTCCGGGGAGAAGTTCCGCATGTAGTACTGCTGGTGGTAGAACAGGCTGGCGGCCACGTCGTCCGGGTAGGCGGCGGCGGTGACCAGCAACTTGCCGCGGGCGTCGGCCGCCTGCGGGGACCACGTGTTGGCGTTGTGGGCCGCGTAGTAGGCCGTCCACAGGGCGTTGGCCGGCTCCTGGTCCGACTTCGTCACTTCGGCCTTGGCCACTTTCGCCCGGGGCGCCAACAACTTGTCGGCGGCCTTCGCTTGCGCCCACGCCGCGAGCGTGGCCTGATAGCCGGGAATCCACGGGAACTGACGGCGGGCCGCCACGGCGCGGGCCACGTCGGCGGCGAACTCGGCATCGTCGGCCGCCGCGTCGAGCAGCCAATTTAACGCCCCGCCGGCGTACTCGGGGGCCGGGGCCGGGGCCGTGAACGCGACTTCGCGGGCGATGACCTTGGCGGCCGGGATGTTCGCGGCCCGGTCGCGCAGCAGTTCCAGCGCCAACGAGTAGCGCAGGGCGGCGGCGTTGGCCGGGGTACTCTTGTTGATCGCGTCCCGCAGCACCGCCTCGGCCTTGGCCAAGCGGGCGGCCTTCACGGCCTTGTCGGCCTCGGCGCCGAAGAGTTGCACGTACAGGGAGGAGACGCTGTGCGAGCGGGAGTCGAAGGGCAACACTTCCGCGTAGATTTGTTCGGCCCGGGCGACGTCCTTCGCGTTGGCGCAGACGATCCCCAGGCGGATGCGGGCGGCGAAGCGGTCGGCCCGGTCGGGGTACTTCGCGACGTACTCGTTGACCGTCGGCTCAATGTCGGCCGGCTTCGGGTTGGTCTGGTAGATCTCTTCGATCAACTTCATGTGCAGGTCGGGCCGGGCCGGCATGTTGGCCACGGCGAGGGCTTTCCGCAGGCTGTCAACGGCGTTCGTCCGTTGGCCGAGGCGGCTGTAGTTCTCGGCCATGCGGCCGTGCAACAGTTGCAGGTAGTACGGCGCGGCCGGCGGGCTTTTGGCGAGGAGTTTCGCGGCCACCAAGTTTGCCTTGGCCCACGCACTCAGCCGTTCGTGGGCGTCCACGGCGCTCCACCCGCTCATCATCGCGGGGCCGCCGGCGGGCAGCTTGTCCAATAAGTCTTCCCCGAGGGCGGCGGCCTTCGCCAGCGTCTCCGGGTTGTTGATCGCGATGTACCAGTACAGGGCGTCCCGGCCGGCCTGCGGGCCGTCGGCCGTCGCGCCGAGCCGTTTC
>JAYUGD010000978.1:0-3454 GCA_043767785.1 Zavarzinella sp.
GAAAATATTTTCTTATGTCTTCTTCGTGAGCCTTCGTGCGGCCTTTGTGCCGTTGTGGTTACTCTTCTCGTTGCATTAGCCCGACTCAGACGGGCTGGCCGTTGAGCGTGATGTTGTTGAAGTGGGTCGTGCCGTCCAGGGCCTTGTTGGCGTTGAAGCCGAACTGGACCGTCCCGCCCGACGGGATGTTGGTGTTGAAGAAGTTCGGCTTGCTCTTGACGATGTAGTGCTTGCCGAACCGCGTGAAGGTCGCGTTCCACATCGTGGTGATAACGAAGTCGGCGTCGAACTCCACGGTCCAGCCCTTCATCGTCGTCTTGCCGGCGTTGTTGACGGCGATGTCGGCTGTCAGGCCGCTGCTCCACTCGGAGCGGATGGTCGGGGTCACGGCGCCGGTGTTTTGGTTGCCGCCGCCGTCCCCGTCGCCGTTGTTCTCGTCGATCACGTCGTCGCCGCCGCCGCCGTCAACGATGTCGGTCAGGCTGCCGGGGAACAGGGTGTCTTCCCCGTCGTCGCCGTACACGAAGTCGGCCCCGGCCCCGCCGGCGATGGTGTCGTTCCCGTCGTCGCCGTGCAGGAAGTCGTTGCCGTCGTCGCCGAAGATCAGGTCGTTGCCGAGGCCGCCGTTGGCGCTGTCGTTGCCAGCGCCGCCGTAAATCGTGTCGTTGCCGTCCCCGCCGTCCAAGTTGTCGTTCCCGGCCGAGCCGAGGATGATGTCGTTGCCGTCCCCGCCGTCGATTTCGTCGTCGCCATCGCCGCCGTCGATCTTGTCCTTGCCGGCCCCGCCGAGGATCGAGTCGTCCCCGGCGTCGCCGTTAATCTTGTCGTTGCCGTCCCCGCCGTCGATTTCGTCGTCCCCGGCCCCGCCGGAGATGAAGTCGTTGCCGCCGAGGCCTTGGATCACGTCGTCCCCGCCCTCGCCGTATAATTTGTCTTTGCCGTCCCCGCCGATGAGGGTGTCATTGCCGTCGCGGCCGTAAAGACTGTTACTGCCGGGGCCGCCGGCAATGTAATCGTCGCCGGCCCCGCCGATCACGGTCAACGGAATGGCCGACGAAAGGCCGGAGGCGTCCAAGAAGTCGTTCCCGGACCCCAAGTTCGAATAAATGGCCTTCACCAGCGCCGAGTTGATGCCGTCGTAGGCTTTGCCGTTGGCGGTGATTTTCTGGCCGACGACCGAAATCAGCCCGTTGGCTTCGACCACCTGGAAACTGTCGTTCCCGGGGGTGCCGACCAAGGTCAGCGTGCCGCCGGAAAACGTCGCGGCCGGCACGTCGCGGGCCTCAAGCGGGTGCAAACGCAGGGTGGGTTTCTTCGCGCGAGCCATACGGGGTGACACCAAGGTGGGAGTGCGATATTGTCGGCGGCACTACCCGCCATAGGTGATGAATATACATGGTGCAAGTATTTGCCGAATATAGCAGTTGGATCGTTTTTGCCGGGATTTTCAATTTTACTTCTTCATCTGAATCCTCTTGCCATCCGGGCGTTGAACAGATGCGTTTCGGGACATAAAACGACGGCTCACACCCAACCCGAACGGCTTTTTCCGGCGTACCACCCCATGTCGTCTCATTATGTGCCGAATGCCCGCCTGCGGACCCTTGTGTTTAAGACCTCCGGGGAGGCGTCCCGGCACGCGGCCCTGATCGTCGAGCGGCTGGTGCGGGAGAACAATTCGGCCGGGCGGCCCACCGTTTTGGGGCTGGCCACCGGGTCCACGCCCGTCGGCCTGTACCGGGAATTGATTCGCCTGCACCGGGACGAGGGACTGGACCTGTCCGGCGTCATCACGTTCAACTTGGACGAATACTCCCCGATGCCGGGGGACGACCCCCATTCGTACCGCCGTTGGATGATGGAGACGTTCTTCCAGCATGTGAACATCAAGCCCCACAACATCCACATCCCGGACGGCACGCTGGAGCCGTCGGAAGTGGACGACTTCTGCGCCCGCTACGAACTGGCCATCCGCAAGGCCGGCGGGATTGACATTCAAATTCTGGGCATCGGCCGGACAGGGCACATCGGCTTTAACGAACCCGGCTCGACGCGCAACAGCCGAACGCGGGTCGTGACGCTTGACCCCGTGACGCGCCGGGACGCTGCCAGCGGCTTTTTCGGGGAAGAAAACGTCCCGCAGCAGGCGCTCACGATGGGCGTGGGCACCATTCTGGAGGCCCGCAAGATCGTGATGATGGCCTTCGGGGAGCACAAGGCCGGCATCGTCCAAAAGACCGTCGAACAGTCGCAGACGGAGGCGGTGACGGCCAGCTTCCTGCAAAGCCACCAAGACGCCACGTTCTTATTGGACGAGGCCGCCGCCAGCGAGTTGACCATCGTGCAACGGCCGTGGGAAGTGACCAAGGTGGACTGGACGCCGGCCCGCATCAGCCAAGCCGTCGTCTGGCTGAGTCTGCGGGCCAAGAAGGCTCTTTTGAAGTTATCGGACTCGGATTTCCGCGACCACCACCTCTACGACCTGTTGCGGGAGCACGGGCCGGCCGAGTCGCTCGGGGAGCAGGTGTTTCAGAATCGGTCGGCGACCATCCAGCCGTACCCGGCCGGGAAGGACCCGAAAACCATATTGGTGTTCAGCCCCCACCCGGACGAAGACGTGATCTCGATGGGGGGGACGATCATCCGGCTGGTGGAGCAAGGCCACAAGGTCCACATTGCTTACATGACCAGCGGCAACATCGCGGTCTTCGACTACGACGCCCAGCGCTTCATCGACTTCGCCGAGTCTTTCAACAAGATCTTCGGCATCGACATGGAGACGACGTTGCGCGTGCGGGATGGGGTCCAAGGCTTCTTGGACGCCAAAAAGCCCGGCCAGCAGGACAGCGATGAGTTGTTGAAGATCAAAGGGCTGATCCGGGAGACCGAGGCCCGGGCCGCCGCGTTGGCCTGCGACATCCCGGCCGAGCAGTTGGAATTCATGGATTTGCGGTTTTACCGGACGGGGACCATCGCCAAAGCGCCGATCCACCCGGAGGACATCACGGACATTGAGCGGTTGTTTGAAAGACTCCGGCCGGCCCAGATTTATGTGGCGGGCGAACTTTCCGACCCGCACGGAACGCACCGCACCTGTGCGGAAGCTATTTATGAGGCCGTGCGGCGATCCCGTAAGACAGGCCGGGAATTTGAAGTATGGTTGTACCGGGGGGCTTGGGAAGAGTGGGAACCCCACCAAATCGAGATGGCGGTGCCCTTAAGTCCCGAAGTCGTGGAGAAGAAGAAGTTGGCGATCTTCCGGCACCAATCTCAGAAGGACCGGGCGATGTTCCCCGGCGGCAGTGACAAGCGGGAGTTCTGGCAGCGGGCCGAAGAGCGGAACCGCGAGACGGCGAAAACGTATGATAACTTGGGCCTGCCGGAATTTTACGCCGTCGAGGCGTTCGTGCGGTGGAAGGATGTCTGATGGGAGCGGGGGAACTGAAAACCCCCT
>JAYUGD010000979.1:0-1087 GCA_043767785.1 Zavarzinella sp.
TGGAGCGCCGGAACCCCGGCGAGTACGCCCGGCGGACTCGCTCACCCAAGGTTCTTTGTCTCATTCATGGCGCGACGACGATTTTTGCACAAGCTCGGACAGGCCGGTCGTCTGCGGGTTGAAGCCGATGGCCCCGGTCGTGGCCGCCAAGCCGCGGGCGCCGATCGGGGCCAAGCCGCCGGCGGCGGCCCGGCCCGGCAGGTTGAGCGGGTCGGACGCCGACGGCATGTTTGACCCGTCCACCGCCCCGAAGTGCAGGCCGCGCCCCGGCGTCGCCGGCGTGCTCAAGCCGGTGAAGCCGCCCGGGCCGGCCAAGGACCCGTCACGATTCCGGCCCGGCAGGGTCGGCGAGTTCAAATAGTCGCCCGCCGAGCCGGAGTAGCCCGGTTGGCCGCCCGGCCCGCTCGGATCGTTGGGGTCATTCCCTTGGCCGCCGTTCGGGCCGGCCCCCGCCAGCGGCGCGCTGCCGGTGAGAGAAACGGAGCCTTCGATCGCGGGGAGGGCGGGCAAGTAAGAGTTCGGGTTGGGCGGCGCGGCCCCGGAAGAAGACCCGCCGGAGCCGGCCCCACTGCCCCCTGCCGATGCGCCGCCTCCGCCGCTCGGCGGCGGACTACCCGGCGCGCCGCTCGGCGGCGGCGTTGCGCCGGTACCGGAGCCGCCGGTCGGATCGCCACTGCCGCTGCCGCCGCCATTGCCGCCACTTCCGCCTGACCCCACCGCGTCGGCCAAAGCCCCGGCGTCGCCGCGGGCGACGGGGGCGACGGCCACGAACTCGCCGGTCAGGAACGACGTGCCGTCCTCGGCGGCAAAGGCTCCCACACCTCCGCCGAGGGCTTCGGCCAAACCGATTCCGGTGTGCCATTGCCGGAGGGCGGCATCTTGCCCGGGGGCGTTGTCGGGGACGACCAACCCGCCCCCGCCCAAGAGGGCCGCCGACCGGCTGTCATCCCCGTGGCCCCACGGCGGGGCCGTCACGCCCGCCGCCGGGAAGAGGTAGTCGGCCCCGGCGTTGTTCAGGAGGCTCCCCGGGGGCCGGCGGTCCTCCAAGTTGTCCAGTCGCAGACGAAGCCGCGGGCGGGCGGGGGGC
>JAYUGD010000980.1:0-3445 GCA_043767785.1 Zavarzinella sp.
CGCGAAGACAGAATCGGGGGACTCACGTCCCCCGCTCGCCGGGTTTTCGACAGGGCATCACTGCCCCATTACAGCCGGATAGTCCGCCGGCCACCCGACCGCGATCCCGAACCAGTCGGATTGCCAAGAATTCGGCGAATCGGTCGCGCGCACTGGCAGAGTGGCTGGCAGACCTTCACAATTGGGGCCGATTCTTCGCACGAAAAATATGTTCCATTCTTATTAGGCTAATTCCTCCGCTTCCGCGTCCAACACCGGCAGACTCAGCGCCCAGTCCTTCTCGACGTGGCGGCTCTGGGCGATGCGGCAGACTTGGCCGAAATGGCAGGTGTCGGTGCAAGTCACCGAGCGCGGGGCCAGCGGGAACTCGGCGTTGCGGATGCGGGTGGCGAGTTGGGCGACCCAGGTTTCTAAGTGTCGGCGGTAGGCGTCCCATTCGGCGGGGTCGCGGAACCAGTTGGTGGCGTTGGCCTTGGCCCGGCCGGCGGGGAGCATGCGCTTCGTCCCCTCGTCCGTCACCATCCAGTAGGCGAGGCCGAGGGGGCGGGTTTGTTCGCCGGCGAAGAAGACCTGTTGCACGGCGAGGGCGTAGAGCGGCAGTTGCAGCTTTTCGAGCGTTTGCAACTGGGCGGCCGAGTAGTTCGCGCGGCGGCCGGTCTTGTAGTCGATGACCCAGAAGCCCTTCGTGCCGTCGGCGAGGGCGGCCACGTCCACGCGGTCGATGCGGCCGCCGACGCGGACTTCGGTGTCCCCGACGGTGATGACGAGCGGGGGAAACGACGGCGTACCGTCGGCGGGGGCGAGGCCGAAGTCGGCTTCGAAGAGGGCCGGGGCGAGGTCGAGTTTCTCCTTGTGCCAGTCGGCGAGGTACGTGTTCCAGTCGGCCCGGTACTTCTTCACGGAGCGCTGGAGCCGTTCGCCTTCCAGTCTCCACAAGGCCCGGCTCACGTCGCTCGGGGCGCGGGCGACGTACTCGTTGATGGCCGTCGTCAGGTCGGCGGCCAATTCATCGGTGACGGTCTCGGGGACGGCTTGTCTGGTCATGCCGGGGTCGGCGTCCCGCAGGCGGCGGTGCAGCCGCGACAGCGCGCGGTGGTAGGCGGCCCCGCGGCGCGTGTGTTCGACTTCCTCGCCGGGTTCTTCCAGTTCTTCCAGGCCCAGCAGGTGTTCGAGCCAGAAGCGGAACGGGCAGGCGACGTAGGTTTCGAGGGCCGTCGGGCTGAACACTCGCTCCGGGCCGAAGCGGTCGCGGACGCGCTTCTTGCTCGCCTCCGTGAGGAACAGGCCGCTGTACTCGTTGTGCGACGTGTCGCGGAAGCGCGCCTCGGCGAGTTGCTTCACGGCCTTCAGGTGGTGAACCAAATCAGCGGACAGGCCGACGGGCGTGATGAGGCCTTCGTCCTTGGCGTCGCGCCAGCGGTCGGCCAGTTGCACGCGGTACTCGGCGTCGCACAGGACTTCTTGCGTCAAATAGCCTTCGATCAACATGCGTTGATGCGTCGTCGGGATCGCCCCGTCGGCAAACGCCTCGGTGACGGCCCGCAGGAACGCCCCCGGCAACAGGTCTTGGCCTTGTTCATCGACGGCCGGGTAGCTGAGAATGAGTTCCTGCCGCGGCCGGGCGACGAGTTGCAGGAACAGCAGTTGCTCGCGCGGGAGGCGACGTTCGCCCGGCGGGAAGGCGAGGCCCTGTTCCCGCAGCGCGGCCCGGTCGCCGTCGTCGAGCAGCGAGTCCGGCGGGCCGAGGGCGGGGAAGCTCTTCTCGCCCAAGCCGGTGACGAACAGCCAGTCGCAATCGACTTCCGCCGCCGACTCGGGGGCCAAGACACGCACCTTTCCGGACCAATTCGTAGATCGCGGCGTCTCCGTGTGGCGGGCGATCATGGCCGTGCCGCGCCAGAAGTCGGGGGCGGGGATCGAGCGCGTCTTCCACTGGCCGAGGGCGGCCCACAACGCGGCGAGGGAATCGCGGTCGGCGGGCTGCTCGGCGGCGACGGCCTCCAGCCCGGTCTCGCGGGCGAAGGTCCGCAGCCACGCGGTGTAGTTGGCGGCCGGGGTGGCGGCCGGCAAGTCTTCCCACAGGTCGAAGAACTTCGTCAGGAACGGCAGACACTTCTTGGCGAGCGCGGCCTTACGCCGGCGGCGGCCGGCCTCGGCCTGCTCGTCCTCCAGCGCCTCCGGCGGCTTCTCCGCCCACGCGGCGGCGGCCCGCAAGTACGCCCGCTTGTCGCGCGGCTCCCCGAGTTTTCGCAGTAACCCCTCGGCGTGCCGGGACATGTCGTCCGCGGCCTCGGGCCACGCCGGCCGGAAGTAGTTGCTGCGCAAGAGGGCCGTCACCGCCTCGAACGGCCAGCCCTCGGCGGAAAGCTGCGCCGCCCGCAACAGTGTCCGCACCGCCGGGTTGGCGTGCAGCGGCGCCGGCTCCTCGTCGAACACCGGAATGCGGTACTCGGCGAACACGTCCGTCAACACGTCGAGCATGGTTGACGGGTCGCGGGCGGTGATGACGACGCGCCCCGGGTCGGCCCCGGCGTTGAGCAGTTTCCGAATGCGGCGGGCGATCAGCCGCATTTCCCCCAAGACGCCGGGCGCTTTGATGAGGCTGACGCCCGCCGCGTCGTCGCCCGACGCCACACGCTCGCGGAAGAGTTGCCGCGCCAGGTGAACAATCCCGGCCGGGCGGTCGCACGCGGGGTCTTTGCCCGCTTTTCCCGCCGCCTTCGGCTTGTCGGCGAGCAGGCTTTCCCACGTCTCCTTGCACTCCGCGAAGACCGCCGGCCGCGCCCTCGCCGGGTCGGCGAACACGGCGACACGCACCTCGCCGACGTGCTTCGCCAGCGCGTCCAACAGCGCCCGCTCGCACGGCTTGAACCACCGGAACCCGGTGACGAATACCGTCCGCACGCGGGCGAATGCCTTCGGTAGACCGCTCTCCAAAGCGGCGGTCGCGTGGGCGTACACGTCGTGGGCCAGCGCCTTGCCCGCCGCGGCCCGGCACAGGCGGGCCGCGTCCTCCCGCTTCGGCGTCTTTGCCGCGAGCAACGCGGCTTCGGCCACGTCCGCGGAGATGGCGTTCTCGGCCAACTCTTGCAGCAGACCGGCCGCGGAGGAATAGAACCCCCGCCGCTCGACGATGGCCGCGTGGTACGGGAACGCCTTCTTCTTGTGCAACGCACCGATCAGCTCGTGGACGGCCCAGTGACTGGCCGTCGCCGTCGCGACGCGGTTGCCGGCGACGTAGGCGGCGAATTCGTCAATCGTGAAAATGTTCGGGGCGAAGACGCCGGGGGTGACGGCGAGCAGTTCGGAGAGGATCGTTTCAACCGCCCAACGGTTGGGGACGAGCCAGAGCGCTTGGCCGGGCATTTCGAGGAGGGCCGCGTACTCGCCGGCCAACTTGGGGACGGCGTCGCGGGTGAAGGTTTCGGGAATCGGGCGAGCGGGC
>JAYUGD010000981.1:0-1085 GCA_043767785.1 Zavarzinella sp.
CGCTCTCGATGAACGCCCGCGTCATCATCATGGACGAGCCGACTTCCAGCCTCACGCAACGGGAGACCGACCGGCTGTACCAAGTGATCGACGACTTGCGGGCGGGCGGCGTGGCGATCATCTACATCACGCACCGCATGGCCGAGATCAAGCGGCTCGCCGACCGCGTGACCGTCTTCAAAGACGGCAAGAACTCCGGCGAACTCAAGAAGGAAGAAATCACGCACGCCGCGATGGTCCGGCTGATGGTCGGCCGGGATTTGAAGAACGTCTACCCACGCACGGAAAACCGGCCCAAGTCGGCGGCCCCCGTGCTGGACGTGCGGAACGTGACCTACCGCGGCGGCCCGGCCCACGGCATCTCCTTCCAAATCTTCGGCGGCGAAATCGTCGGCATGGCCGGCCTCGTCGGGGCCGGCCGCACCGAGTTGGCCGAAGCCCTGTTCGGCTTGCGGCCCATCACCGGCGGCGAAGTGTTCATCGACGGCAATCGAGTGACGATCCGCCACCCGAAGGACGCCGTCAAAGCCGGCCTCCTCATGGCCCCGGAAGACCGCCGGCTCAACGGCCTCGTGCTGGAAAAGAGCGTCGGCTTCAACTTCAGTTTGCCGAACATGGACTTGCTGTCCACGGCCATGATGGTGAGTCGAAGCGAAGAGCGCAAGACCGGCGAAGACTTGGTGACGCGATTGCGGGTGAAGACGCCGAGCCTCTCGCAAGTCGTCGGCCTGTTGTCCGGGGGGAACCAGCAAAAAGTCGTCCTCGGCAAGTGGCTGGCCCGCAAGCACCGCGTCCTGATCCTTGACGAGCCGACCCGCGGCGTGGACGTCGGCGCCCGCAGCGAGATTTACGCCCTCATGGACCAACTCGCCGCCGAAGGCGTGGCCGTGTGGATGATCTCCAGCGACCTCGAAGAAGTGCTGGGCATGAGCGACCGCGTGCTGGCCCTCCACGAGGGCAAACTGGCCGGCGAACTACCGCGGGCCGCGTTGAGCGAGCAGGCGGTGATGAATCTGGCGACCGGGGCCGTTTGAATCATCAAACCAGATGGAACCGCCAAGTCGCCAAGTCGCCAAGAAGACAAA
>JAYUGD010000982.1:0-3442 GCA_043767785.1 Zavarzinella sp.
CGGCCAGTTCGGAGGCGTGCATGATGAGCACCAGCCCGCCGCGGCCGGCGGCTTTCAGCGCCTTGATGTCGCAGTCCACCGGCAGGGCGGCCTCGATGGGCGTCTTGTGATACCCGCCGGCGCCATAGCTGTCCGGCCCGCCGACGAACACCAGCCCGCAGCCTTGGTCGTGCGTGTTGGCGCGGATCGCCTCATGTTGATCTTTGGTGAAGCGGTCGGCGGCCACGTCGCCGATGACGAGGCAGTCGTAGTTGCTCAGGAACACCGTGAGGTCGTCCCGGTTCTGCGGCAGGCGGGCCAGCGGCACGGGCAGCACTTTGAAGTTGGCCCGCGTGAGTTGGGCGATGAGGTGCTGGTGCGGGAACGACCCGTCCTCGCGCGTGTCCGGCTCCACGAACAAAACGCGGCGCGACCCGCGGGCGATGACGTGGGCCAAGGCGCGGTTGTTCTGAATGCGGTCGCCGGACAGTCCAGCGGTGCGGTCGGTGTTGTCCGGGTTCATCGACCCCTCGGGGACGAACACGGCCCGGTAGCTGTAGGAAAACTCTTCCTCCCCCTTCGCCGACTCGGCCTTGTCGCGGAAGACGAAGCGGTTCAGCCCCGGCACGAGCCGGACGCCGTAAGGGGACTCTTCCTTCTCGCCCCGGCCGACCAGCGGCAGCGGGCGTTCCTTGCCGTCGCGGTTTTGCAGGAGTTCCAGTTTGCCGAAGACCACGCGACTCGGGTGGGCGTTGCGCACAACGACGCTGACGGGCAATCGCACGCCGCGGGCCGTCTGCTGTGGGGCCTCCACGGACTGGATCAGCACTTCGTTTTGCAGGCGGTAGCCCTCCGCGAGGGGGACCACGTCGATCTGCACGCCGTTCTGCTTGGCGAGGTTGGCCTGCTCCTCCGCGTTGCCGAGGTTCTCGTTGCCGTCCGAGAACAACACCAACCTCTTGCCCGTCCCCTCGGGGTACGAGGCCATCGCCAACTTCAGCGCGGCCGCGATGTCCGTGTAATTCGGGTCCATTGCCCCGGCCAAGGCGTCCGTGACGATCAGCTTGTCCACGGCGGCGGGCGGCAGTACCAGTTTCGGCCGCCGAGCGAACATGACCGCCCCGGACAGGTCGTTGCGGTGGCCGGCCCCGCGCTGCTGCGTCGCCGCGTTGATGAACTGCTGCACCCTCAGCCAGCGGCGGTCCCGCTCGCCTTCACTGCCCAGCGTCTCGAACTCCGGCGGCACGCTGAGGGAGCGGTCGGTGACGTAGATCACGCAGACGTTCTCGTTCGGCCGCCGCAAGCGCGGCTCCGCGAGCGTCGCCACCAGCACGGCCACCAACACGCTGCGCAGGCCCAACGCGGTCCAGCGCCGGACCGGCCCCAGACCGGCGAGACTGTGGAAACTGAGATAAATCAGCACGGGGACCAGCGCCAGCCCGGCCAGCCACCACGGCTGCACGAAATCCGCCGTGCCGAGCGTGCGGACCAGCGTGACGCCGGCCGCCTGGATCGGCCGGGCCGCGTACCCGCCGAGACCGAAGGCCAACAGCCCAACCAATGCCCACATGGCCCGGCGTGACCAGCCGCCGGTGACGAGCAGATTCAACCCCTTCAAGCCGATGAGGCCGACGACGCCCACGCAAAACCATCCGGCCATCTCGGCGGGCTTCGTCTTTTCCAACGAGATGAACGGCCACACGAAGTAGCCGACGAGAACCAGCCCGGCCAAGGCGGGCCACACGGGCGACCCACGCCGCCCGAAGCCGACGCGGGCGACGGCGACCGCGACCGTCACGGCCAAGGCCGTGACGAGCCAGTGTTCCCCGAGGCTCGTGAAAAGGCGATTCATGAACTCAGAACTTGATCCGCTGCACGCGGTGGTTTTCCGTGTCGATTACATGGACGCGGCCGGCCTTGTCCACGACCAAGGCCCACGGGTCGGCCAATTGCCCCGGCCGCCGGCCCTTGTCGGCGCCCCACGTCCCTTCGGAGACGCCGTCCGTCGTAAACCGTTGCACGCGCTGGTTGCCGCGCTCCACGACGTACAGGCGCTTGTTCGGGCCAAAGGCCACGTCGGACGGGTATTTCAGTTCGCCTGGCCCAGACCCGTCCTTGCCGATCACGCGAACCAACTCGCCGTCGCGGGTGAACACTTGGACGCGATGGTTGCACAAGTCGGCCACGTACAGCAGGCCGTCCGGCCCGAGGGCCAGCGCGCGCGGGCGGTTGAACTCCCCCGGCTCCGTCCCCGGCTTTCCCCACGACTTGACGAACGAGCCGTCCTCGGCGAGTTTCGAGATGCGCTCGTTGATGCCGAATTCGGAGACGTAGAAGAACCCGTCGGCGTCCTGCACGGCGTCGCTGACGTAGCCGAACTCGCCGGGGCCGTGCCCCTCGCGGCCGCCGATGGTCCGCACTTCGGTCAGGTTCTCGTCGTAAATGCGGAGGGTGTGGTAGTGCGAGTCGCATACGATCAGGCGGCCGTCGTTGGTCACACCCAAGCCGCTCGGCCGGCCGTTGCGAAAATCCGGCGTGGTGAACGTCGGCCCGAGATACTGGCCCGCGAGGTCGAACGCCTGCACGCGGGCCGTGAAGTCCACGACCCAGAGGCGGTCTTTGCTGTCGATCACGGCCGCCCGCGGCCGCATGAAGTCGCCGTCCCGCACGCCGCGCTGGCCCCACACGGCCTCCGGCTTCGCGGACGGGCCGCACCCGGCCACGCCGGCGGCCAACAGCAGAAAAATGGCACGAGTCGGCGTCATGCGGTCGGCGGGCCTCCGGGTGTTGCTCAACTTATCCGAAACGGGGGGACTCCGCAATTGCCCGCCCGGTTCCTATCAATAATGGAAGCAACCCCTTTCCCCCGTATTTCTTAGGAGTGACGACCGTGACCCGATTCTCTTGGCTCCTCGCCGCCGCGATTGTGTTCGGCGCGGGCTTTTCCCCGGCCCAGGCCGACGACGCCCCCGTGGTCATCGTGACGCTGCCGGAGTCCGCCACGCTGGAACTCGACGGCAAGCCGGTGAAGGAAACCGGGACCGAGCGCAAGTTGAAGCTGCCGAAACTGAAGGCCGGCGAAGCGACATCCGTCACGATCAAGGTGACGTACATGAAGAACGGCAGCCCCGTGACGCTGACGAAGGTCTTGGTCGTCGAAGGCGGCGTGACTTCCCGCATTGACCTGCACCCGGTCCTCGGTGTCGATCCGAAGAAGGCCGAACCCAAGAAGGAAGAACCCAAGAAGGTCGAACCCAAGAAGGAAGAACCCAAGAAGGAAGAGCCGAAGAAGCCGAAGCCGGAAGTCAAGAAGGACGAACCCAAGAAGGTCGAGCCGAAGCCGGAAGTCAAGAAGGACGAACCCAAAAAGGTCGAGCCGAAGCCGGAAGTCAAGAAGGACGAACCCAAAAAGGTTGAACCCAAAAAGGAAGAGCCGAAGAAGGTCGAACCCAAGAAGGAAGAA
>JAYUGD010000983.1:0-23340 GCA_043767785.1 Zavarzinella sp.
GGGCGCTCCAGACGGCGAAGCGACTTGAAAGCCGCCGGCTGGTGACGGTGAACTCGCGGAAGCGGCTGACCGCCTTCACCAAAGCCCCTAGCGCAGGTGAGACGATTAAGGAGTGGCAAGCGGCGCTGAACCAAGTGACGGGGCAGCAGGTAGAATTCTTGGCGCTAACTATATTCGTAACCCAGTTAAGCCCATTATGGAAAGGGGAGGAGTTCTTGCTGGCGGAATCGCCGAAGTATGTCGCCCGCATCAAGCAACTGCCAAAAGAGGTGGTGAGTACATGGCGTGACGGCCTGAAAAAAGTCACCGTCGATCTTGTGGACGACGTCAATGCGGCTTTGACGCTGATTCAGATGGACTACCTGTATGAGGGCGACCGATTCCGCGCGGCGCGAGCCGTGCAGTTGCTTCCCCGGGTACGAGGGCTCAGCCCGGAATCATTGCAGCCGTGGGCCGACGCGCTCGAAGGCAACACGTTGGAGGCAGCGGCCGAACTGATCAATCAGGACTGGCTGTTCGAGAACGATCGGCTCAAGGCTAGTGCGTCCGAGGAAGCGTTGCAGGCGTTGCGGGCCGCTCGTTCGGTGCCAAAGTAGGGGAGTGCGGCCGAACCGTCTTATGCCCCGTCCGACTTGAATAAAACGCAGCGATTCCGGGCACGTCTCTTCTCGCGACGTATGTCGCTGCGTTTATTCAATCCTGTCCGAGCTGATCGACCGACTCGCACGCCGCGCCGGGATGGTTCTTGCAACAGTGTCGCGCCCGCGGGACGCGAGCGGCGCCAAACAGCCTGACGGGGTCCGGCCGCGTCGCCTTCCGGCGACGCGGCTGCCGCGCCGAAGCGCGACACCCCAGAAACCGCTCCGTGCCGACGCGACGGTCACTCAAAGACGACAGTTCGATCCCCGACGGGTGAACATGGTTCTGGCGTGCAAATCGACGCCGCCGTAGAATCGGTGTTGTTGGGTGTAGACCATGACTCATGTCCTCCCGAATGACGGGCCGCCCTGATCCCGCATCGTGGGGGAAGTTACGCGCTTCCCTGAAAATCCCACGGTGAGACCGAGAGCCATCCCGCGATCTCTGTTTTAACTGGCGACAGGCCCGGCCCGTCACCCGCGGGGGCATGAGAAGTATCCAGTCGTTGCAGTTGACCGGGCCGGCATTACGGTTTTCCGAAGAGCAACGCCCAACCAAGCGGCCTTTGCCGCCGAACGCAGTCGTTCGGCGGCAAAGGTTGCGCGACGGCCTTCGTAGAGGGATTTGAATCTACACCACGGGGAGATGCAATGGCAGACAAACCGGCTCTAAACTTGGAAGAGTTGAATACGCAGTTCGAGGGGAATAAGCCCGCGAAGTACGCCTACCGCGCCCGCGTCCCCGGGGGCTGGCTGATTTTCACCTACAAAGGCGGCCTCGGCGGCGTCACGTTCTACCCCGACCCGAATCACGCGTGGGACGGGGGAACCCAGGAGGCGTGAGCTGACCCATCGCGGGAGAAGTAAAGGCTGCCAACCGGAGGTCAGGAGTCGCTTTCGGATAACAGTGATCGCCGAATCAACGGATGCCGTTGACCGGGCCGGCATCTCTGCTTTCCGTGCTATTCTGTCAGTCAGGCCGGCCCGGCAACTGATTCTGGCCGTTCGGCCACAGAGGACGTACGGATGATGTACCGCTTCGTGTTCGGGAGCATTCTCGGGGTCGCGGCCTTCGCAACCCCGTCGCGAGCCGGGGCGCTCATTACTCCGCGCGGCGCTGACCTGCGGCAGTGCGCCTTCGCGTCGGCCTGCGCTGATCGCGTGGTTGTCGGCCACGTGACAGGCGTCGAAAAAGACCACGTCAAGGCGAAGCCGATACCGGCGGTGCCTTCCCAAGTTACCTACCAGATCTTCCGCCTCGCCGTGTCCGAGACTCTGGCCGGCGATAAAGCCGTGACGGAAATCCGCATCGGTGGCCCCGTCAGTGACGCGCCCCCGGTACGGGGCCCCGACGCCGAACAATACCCCGATCCGGTCGCGAAGGACGCCGAAGGGTTGTACTTCCTGGCCCGGCACCACACGGGCGAGTTCTACACCATCGTCCACTTCGTCCCTGGGTACTACAAGGAAACCTACGGGCGCGACACGAAGGACGCCCGGCGCTACCTCGGGTTGTTGACCGACCCGATCGTCAGCCTGCGCGACAAAAAGCCCGAGGATCGTCTCGCCACGGCCGTGCTGCTGTTGATGCGTCACCAAGCGTACCGCGGCCCGAAGTGGAAACCGATCCCCGACGAGGAAAACAAGCTGATCCTGGCGGCCTTGGACGAGGTCAACTGGGGGGACGACGCCGATGCGCCGCTGACCCCGGTTCGGGTCGTCCGTGCGGTGTGGCGGGAATCCCAAGTGCGGGCGATGGAGGCAGGCAAGGTGTTCAAGGAACCCGTCCTCCCCGCGAAGACACAGGCGGAGGAGGGCACGTTCCTCCGCGAGTGGGTGCGCCGCAACCGCGCCACCATCCGCATCGAACGCAATGCACTTGAGTAGTCAAGCAGGCCTAACCCGGCGCCGCGCCTGACCCGGCCACGTGGCTTGTTTCTCGTTGCACCCTGGGTGTTCGTGTTGCCGGTTGCGATCCCGGCCGGGCAGGTGAGCCTGTTCATTCGGCCCCAGCGCCTGACGTTGGCGACGATGAAGCCGTCAGAGAATCAAGCCTATCGCCGCCGTTGAGCCGCCGCCGAGGAGTCGCCGGTAAACACCGCACTCGACGATCCGACATCCGGCCCGCCGCGGTCGGCGTGTCGCGGGCCGTCCCACCTGCCCGAGCCGCCGGGCGGCGCCGCCCCTTCGTTCGGCCGTCCTCTGGAAGCCCTTGCGGTCCTCGCGCGGACAGACCCGGCTCCGAGCTGACGCCGACCGGGTTCCCGAGTGGCCCCCGTCGTCGCCCGGCGATAACGACAGACAACACACTTGAACCGCCCGCGGTCCGCGGCCATAATCACGTCAGCCATCGCAAGCCCCTCGTGCGGAGAGTGTCACCCGGTCCATGTGGACTGGAACCGATGGCACGGACGGCTTGCATGGCTTCGTTCGTTCGGCTCTTGGCGGGAACTCTCGATGCACGATGATAGCAAAATCCACTTTCGCTGTTCTCACTGTGACAAGAATGTCTCGGTTGCTCAACAGTACGGTGGCAAGCGGGGCAAGTGCCCGGGCTGCGGGAAAATCATCCGGATTCCTGCAACAAATCCCGTTCGGGTACCGCCCAACAAGCCCCTTCGCGCCGACAGGGGGCCCGAGATCCGGCAATTGTCGGAACAACTCTTCAACAACAACGCCACGGAACCGGCTCGCGAAGAGGCAGCCCGCAAGCTCGCGGCAACCGGGGATAGCCAGGCCGTCACGCCGCTCGTGCAGGCCCTTGCGGACGGCAAGTTTCCCCCTAGCGTGCGGGCGGCGGCCGCTGACGCTTTGGGGAAACTTCCAGACGAGCGCGCGGTGGCTTCTCTCCAAACCATTCTTGATACCTATCCCAAGGAATGTCTGGACGTCGGTGGATCCATCGCGATCGCCGCCATGAATTCCCTGGCGCTGCTTCGGGGCGCCCACGCCATTCCCACGATGATCCAGTTGCTGCAGAATCCCGTATTGGAAGTTCGACAGGGCGCGGCAACCCGACTCCGGTCACTCCATTGGGAGCCGGGCGATCTGCTGCAGCAGGCGCTGATCGAATTTGCCGCCACGCCGACCGATCAGACCGTAAAACGGCAGGGCGGGGATTACGCCTCGTTGCAGTTGCGGAGCAATACGTCGTTCGTCCGGGGTAACCCTCAGATCGATAAATGGCTCGCCGGGGACACGGCCCCGTTGCAGCCCTTGGTGGCCGCCCTTCAGAGTGATTCGATCGTCGTTCGCAAGACGGCCATTCGTGCGTTGGCACAACTGCGAGATGCCCGCGCGGTTGATCCGCTGATCGCGGTGTTGCGCACCGATTCGGTCGGCGACGTCGTCGCCGATGCCGCCGAGGCATTGGCGGAAATCGGCGACATTCGAGCCGCGGAGCATTTATTCGCCGCTTTCCTCCCGAGACGAGACGTTCGCTATCGCATCACGCGGAGCCTCGTCAAGTTGAAGCACGACCCAACCATTGCGACGATGATTACCATGTTGGTCATTGAATTGAATGATTGGAATCTCCGAAGTGACGCGGCGTTGCGCCTCGGAGACATCGGCGACCCCCGCGCGCAACTGCCGTTGATTGCGGCCCTCGGAGACGTCCCACGAGTGATTCCGACGAGAGAGGTGGTTCAGGCATTGGCGAAGTGCGGAAATGCCGACGCCGTTCCCGCCCTGATCGCGGTGGTCGTGGCGGACTCAAGTGACCACCACCGATTGGCGGGCGTTGCCCTGTCCGGGCTGGTCCGGATCGGCCTTCCATCAGTCGAGCCACTGCTGAACATAGTGGACCAAGGACTCGCTGTCACACTGCTCGCTAGGGGCTTCAAGGATCCCGACCCAATTCCGGTCATGCCCACGATCATCGCTCTCGCCCTGGGGTCCATCGGAGGCCCCCGGGCGTTGGAGCGGTTGCTGGCCGAACTGGCCAGGGACGGTCCCCCGAAATGGATTGCGAAGGCGTACGTTGAGGGAATCGTTCGGATGGGCGATCCGGGCGTGGACGCCCTCATGACCGTTCTCAATGAGCCGCAGCATCCCGGCCGCCAATATGTGGCGGACGCCTTGGGAAAACGCCGCGGCAAATCTATGGGGCCGTGAGTCGTGTCGGACGTTTTTTGAAGCGCGTTCCGCCGCCCCGGGAGCTTCCGCAAGCGGCCCCGTTGAGCCGTGACGCGAGGCGAAAAGAACAAGCGTGTTGTGTCAATCGGTCCCGAGAAGGGCAGGGCGGCGCCGGACACAAGCAAGCATGAATGATGGCAGTCCGACCGGAGGAAATCACGAATGGGGGCCGACCAAATCCGCTTCGACGACGGGGCGGCCTACGAACGGTACATGGGGACGTGGAGCCGGCTTGCCGGGGAAACGTTCCTCGACTGGCTTGCTCCGACACCAGGCTGGCGCTGGCTCGACGTCGGCTGCGGCAACGGCGCCTTTACCGAGATGCTCGTCGAGCGGTGTGCGCCCGTCTCCGTGCGGGGGATCGACCCGTCCGAGGGGCAGCTTGCCTACGCCCGCGCCCGACCCGCGGCGCGGGGCGCCGAGTTTCGGCCGGGCGATGCGATGGCGCTGCCGTTCCCCGACGACACGTTCGACGCGGCCGTCATGCCGCTGGTGATTTTCTTCGTCCCCGACCCGGCCAAGGGCGTCGCCGAAATGGCGCGCGTGGTCCGGCCCGGCGGCGCCGTCACCGCCTATGCGTGGGACATGGTCGGCGGCGGGTTCCCGTACGAGGCGTTGCAGGCGGAAATGCGCGGGCTGGGCGTTGCCGTCCCGGCGCCGCCCAGCCCCGGCGCGTCTCGGATGGACGCCCTGCGGGACTTGTGGACGGGGGCGGGGCTGGCCGCCGTCGAGACGCGGGAGATCGCCGTGCAACGGACATTCGCCGATTTCGACGACTACTGGACGACCATCCAGGGGGCGCCGAGCGCCGGCCCAAAGCTCGCCGCGATGGCGGCCGCGGATCGCGCGCTTCTCACCGCCCGGATGCGCGCTCGCTTGCCGGCGGACGCCAGTGGCCGTATCACCGATGGCGCGCGGGCGAACGCCATCAAGGGTCGCGTACCGAACTATACCGCACGCGGCCACGATTGATCTGTATCGGTCGCCCAATGTACTCCTCACGCTCCGCGTGAGGATCGGCTTCCCCCCACGGGAAGCGGTCATCTCGGTCGGGAAGCCGTCCTCACGCGGAGCGTGAGGAGTACAAGGGGCCGACCACCGTTGGCATCATTCTTGGCCGCGTGCCGTATAATTTTGCGGCTGACGGAAACGGCGATTGACGGGCGAAGAGTCGGCCGGCGGCCGGCTCCGCGGGTTGAAGAAGGCCATTGCATGAAAGCCGAATTTGTACAATCGAGAGGGCTGACCGCCCCGCCGGCGGGCGGCCTTGACCCTCGGAGCGAGTGATGGGTCCTTTCGATCCGCCTCGTCTCCGCGACGGAATGACCACGCATCACCGGAGTGGGAAATGACGGGCTTTGATATCCGCGAAGTCGAGTCCTCGGGCCGCGGGGTGTACGCGACCCGCGCCGTCCCCGCGGGCGCCGTCCTGTGGCGGGACCCGATTGTCGCGTTCCCCCGGCAGGAGACCGACATGATGGACTCGTCGGGCCTCCGGGATTACTACTTCCTGATCGACGGGACCGCGTTCATTTGCCTCGGCAACGGCTCCCTGATCAACCATTCCGCCGACCACAACTGCACCTGCGACTTGGACAAGGAAAGCCGCGAGTTGATTTTTTGGGCCGCCCGGCCGATCGCGGCCGGCGAGCAAATCACCATCGACTACGAGTGGGACGAGTACCCGTGGGAGGCGTCCAAGAGCGTCGTCGTGCACGGCGAACAGCCGTGACCCGCGACGCCGGGCGGGCCGTCTTGCCCGGCCGACCCGAACGAGATGACGGGCGTGCCCTCCGGGATGGTGACGCCGTACCAGGGCGCGGCGTGCGGTGACGGGCGGGAGGGTCGTTTGGCCGCAGGATAGCGAGATGGTTGGAACCGGGGGATTCCTGTTGCACCCCGCGGCGTCTGTGGTAATCTCCTCCTTCGCCGTGACAAGACGTGACGGCGCAGGGGGCGCGGCGAGACTCGCCGTTGGCCACGGATGGCCGTCCCCGTTTTCGCTCCCATTTCCCGGCCCGCACACACCGGTGGCCCGCGCCCCGCGTGGCCGACGGAACCCTTTGCTTGCTCGCGTTCCTGGAAATGCGTAGACAACGCCGGGGGTCGTGGGTATCTTTGCAAGAGCACTCGAATTTCGCGCGCCCACTTCACAGCAAATGTGCCCGTCGCCGGCGGCTCGTGGCCGTCGTGACGGTTCGGTATGGACTGCCGTCAGCCGACGGCCTCTCTCATTCTGCCGGAGGAGACCTGACATGCCGAAGACCCGCCTCGACCTGGACGCCCTGGACAACCGCGTGCTGCCGTCCGCCTCACTGGTCAACGGCGTGCTGTTGATCGACGGCACGGACGGCCCGGACACGGTCATCGTCCGGCAAGCGTCCGGGAAGATTTCCGTCCGCGGCCAGAAGATCGACGTGGCCGGCGTCCTCGTCTCCGCGGTCCGGGCGGCCCGCGTGTCGGTGGCGACTGGGCTTGGGAACGACGTCGTCAACCTCTCGTCGCTCCGGATTCCCGCCACGGTCGATGCCGGGGGCGGCGACGACGTGGTGACCGGCGGGGCGGGCGCCGACGTCATCGACGGCGGGGCCGGGAATGACCGGCTATCCGGCGGCGGCGGGGCCGACGTCCTCCGCGGCGGCAACGGCAACGACGTGCTCAACGGCGGCAACGGCGACGACCGCCTCGCGGGCGAGGCCGGCAACGACCGGGTGAACGGCCAGAACGGGGACGACGACAACGACGGCGGGGCCGGGGACGACCGCGTCATTGGCGGGCCGGGCCGGGACCGCAACGTGGGCGGGGGCGGGGCGGATGTCGTCAGCGACGTCAACGCCCGCCGCCACGCCGGCGACGCGGGGCACCACCCGGTCGCGGGCGTCATCACCGCCATCGACTTGGACACATCGACGGTGACCCTCCAGGCGGAGTCCGGCGAACTCGTCCCCGTGACGGCCGGCCCGGACACCGTCGTTTCCAAGGGCGGCGAACACGCCACCTTGGCGGCCTTGGCCGGCGGCGACTGGGCGGTCGTCACCTTCGACGCCGCCGGCGGCGCGGTTCTGATCGCCGCCCGGCCGCGGGAAGGGCACGGCGAACACGACCGGGTCGAAGGGGTCATAACGGCAATCGACGTGGCGGCCTCGCGCGTCACCCTCCGGACGCACGCGGGGACGTTCGCCGACGTGACCGTCGGCCCGGACGCCACGATTACCCGGAACGGCGAGCGCACGACCTTGGCGGCCTTCCAAGTCGGCGACTGGGCGGCCGCCAAGGTCGGCCCGGACGGCGTGGCCGTCGCGATCACGGCCCAGACCCACGTCGAGCACACGGGCGTCGAAGGCGACATCACGGCGATCAACCTCGACACGTCCCGCGTCACGATTCAAGGCCACGACGGCGCGCCCGTCGAGGTGACGGTCGGGCCGGACACCGTCCTTACCCGGAACCGCGAACACGTGGCCCTGGCGGCCTTCCGCGTCGGCGACCGCGCCCATGCGTCGGTGGATTCGCAGGGCGTCGCGCTCGTCCTCGCGGCCGAGTCGCACGCCGAGCCTACCCACGTCGAAGGGGGCGTCACGGCGATCAACCTCGACGCATCTCGCGTGACGATTCAGACCCCCAACGGGGCAATGATCGAAGTGACGGTCGGGCCGGACACCACGCTCATTCGGAACGGCCAGCCCGCCACGCTGGCGGATTTCCGCGTCGGCGACCGCGCCCGCGCGACCGTGGGCGCCCACGGTGTGGCCCTCGAACTCGCGGCCGCGGAACACCACGAGCCCATCAGCGTCGAAGGGGTGATTGCGGCCATCGGCGAGCGCGCCATGCGCGTGACCATTCAGACCGTGTCCGGCACGCCCGTGACTGTGACCGTGGACTTTCACACGGAGATCTTCCGCAACGGCGGACACACCGGGCCCGGGGATCTCCGCGTCGGCGACCACGTCGTCGCCTTGGCGGATGAGGGCGGCCACGCCCTGCGAATCGAAGCGACGAGCGTCTGACCAGCGGCCCACAAGACGGCGGATTAGTTGGGGCCTCGGACCCGGGCGGTCCTCGGACCCGGTGTCATGCCCGGCGCCGGGGCGTGTGGCAACGACCACGGTGGAGTTGTGGCGGCCGCGGGCGGAAATCGCTTGCTCCCGCCGCGCCGGCGGGCATAATGCACCGCACCACTCCCCAAATCCACCGAGGCCCCCGTGGCTGCCGTCTGGCGAACCGCCCGCGTCTTCTTATCTTCCACGTTCAAGGACATGCACGCCGAGCGCGACTGGCTCGTGAATCGCGTCTTCCCCGCCCTCCGGGAACAACTGGAGCCGATGCGCATTCACCTCGTCGATATTGACCTGCGCTGGGGCGTCACCAAGGAGCAGGCCGAGAACGACGAGGTCCTCGACATCTGCCTGACGCAGATCGACGAGTGCCGGCCGTTCTTCCTCGGCATGCTCGGCGAGCGGTACGGGTGGGTGCCGGACGCCGTCCCCGAGAACGTCACCGCCAAGTGGGCGTGGGTGCAGGCCCTGACGGGGACGAGCGTCACCGAACTGGAAATCCTGCACGGCGTGCTGGGCAACCCGGCGATGCGCGGGCACGCCATGTTCTGCTTCCGCGACCCGGCCTTCATGGCGGACCTGCCGCCCAAGATGCGGGCCGACATGAGCGAGGCGGACGCCGGGCCGCGGGACCGGCTCCTCGCGTTGAAGCAGGCCATCCGCGACTCCGGCTTGCCCCTGTTCGAGAATTACCCGTGCCGGTACGCCGGCCTGCGGCTCAACCTCGGCCTGCTGGCGGACGCGGTCTCGGCCGCGGACCGGGCGGCGTTGGCCGCCGCCGCCCGCGACCGCATCGTGCGGCCCGAGGAGTGGGCCAAACTCCCGGCCCATCTCCAAGCCGTCGTGGAAAAGACGGGCGTGGTCCACTTGGAAGGGCTGGAGGCGTTCGGCGCCCGCGTCTTCGCGTGGCTGCTGGAGTCAATCCTCAAGGAACTCAAGGCCGCCGGCCCCGCGGCGGAGCCGGACCCGCTCGCGGAAGAACTCGGGCACCACGAGCGGTTCATGGAGTCGCGGGTGCGGGTGTACGTCGGCCGCGAGAACCTGCAGCGGTCGCTTGTGGACTTCGCCGCCGGCGAGGCCGAAGGGCCGTGCCTCGTCACCGCCCCGTCCGGGGCCGGCAAGTCGGCGGCCTTGGCGAAGTTCGTCTTGGACTACGCCCGCGCCCACCCCGCAACACTGGTGATCCCGCACTTCGTCGGCGCCAGCCCGGCTTCGACCAGCCTGCGCGCGATGCTGCTGCGCTTCTGCCAAACGCTGAAGCAGGCGTTCGCTTTCCCCGACGACGTGCCGGCCGACACGAACGGGCTAATCACGACGTTCCGCAAGTTCCTCGACGCCGTCCCGGCCGGCCGCCAAGTCGTGCTCGCGATCGACGCCTTAAACCAGTTGGACGAGGCCGACAACGCCCAAGGCCTCGCGTGGCTGCCGTGGCGGACGCCGGGGCACGTGAAGGTCGTCCTCAGTTGCATCGCCGACCCGGGCCGGGCCGAGCCGGCGCTGGAGGCGATGGCCCACCGGCCGCACACGGCCGTGCCGGTCGAGCCGCTGACGGCCGCCGAGCGGCGGCAAATCCTCAAGGAAGTCCCGTCGCTGTCCGCGAAGGCGCTGGACTCGCCGCAGGTGCAAGCCCTCCTCGACAACCCGGCGACCGCCAACCCGCTGTTCCTGCTGGTGGCCTTGGAGGAGCTGCGCGGCTTCGGGTCGTATGAGCAGTTGAACCGCCGCATCGCGACCTTCCCGCGGGAGGGGGAGACTGTCACGGCCCTCTTCCTGCAAGTGATCGACCGCCTGGAAGGCGAGTTCGACCCGGCGGCCGTGCGCGACCTGCTGACGCTGTTGGCGTCCGCCCGCCGCGGCCTGTCGGACCGCGAACTGCTGGACGTGCTGGAAGGGAAAAGTGTCCCCATCGCGGACAGCCGCGGCGACCTGTTCCCCGTGCTGCGGCAAGTGCGGGCGTACCTGCAACACCGCGGCCCGCTGCGGGACTTCTTCCACCGCAACCTGCCCAAGGCCGTCCGCGACATGTACCTGTCGGCCGACCCGGCCCGCGGCGCCGCCCACGCCCGGCTGGCCGCGTACTTCGCCGGCCAAGACTACTTCATGGAGTCGCTGGACGAGCAGCGGGCGCGGGCCAAGCGCCTGCCGCCGACGCCGCGGCCGGCCAATGTCCGCAAGGTGGACGAGTTGCCGTGGCAACTGCTGCAAGTGGCGAAACTGCTCGGCCGGGACGACGCCGCGTCCCCGCACTGGGACGCCGTCGCCGACCTGTTCACCGACCTAAACTTCCTGGAAGCCAAGGCGGAGGCCGTGGCGTGATCTTCGCCCTCATCCAAGACGTCGCCGACGCGCTGGAGGCGATGCCGACCGGGCACCCGCGCCGGCGCCTCCTCCAGTTGCTCGACGAGGCGATTCGCCGCGACGTGCATTTCCTCGACCGGCATCCGACGACCGTGTTCCAGTGTCTGTGGAACTCGGGCTGGTGGTACGACAGCCCGGACGCCGCTGGGCACTACACTTGGAACTCGGAAGAGACGCCGCCGTGGTCGTCGGCCGGTCCCAAGGTCTTCCGACTGCTCGAACGGTGGCGCCGGACAATCGACGCGGCGCGGCCGCGGCGGTGGCTGCGGGCGCTGCGGCCGCCCTTGTTCCCGCTCGGGGCGGCGGAGCGCGTCTTCTTGGGCCACCGGGGGCCGGTGTTCCACGTGGCCGTGTCCGACGACGCGGCCGTCGTGGCGAGCTTGGCGCACGACGGGACCGTCCGCGTCTGGGACGCCGCGACGGGCCGCGAGCGCCGGCGGTTCGCCGACCCGGGCGGGCGGCTGTGCGGGCTGGCGCTCACCGGGGACGGCCGGCGATTGGCGTGCGGCTTCCCGGACGGCACGGTGCGAATCCTGGACGCGGTCAGCGGCTCCGAACTCCGGGAGTGGCCGCAGCCCGGCGTGCGCGCCTTGGCGTTCGGCCGTGACGGCTCTCGCTTGGCAGGGCTGTACAAGGGCGGGATTATTCGCGTCTGGGACACCGCGACGGGGGAGCCAGTCTTCGAGGTGACGGACGAGGCCGAGTACCGGGCGATGGCCTTTGCCGACGACGGCGCCGCGGTCGCTTGTCTGACGGACGCGGGCCCGATCGAAGTATGGGACGGCCCGGACTTTCACACCCGCCGCCTGTGTGCCGACGCCGACGGCGACTCCAGAATCACCTTCGGTCAAGACAGTCAGACTCTCGTGAGTTGGCGCCCGGGGGACCAAAGCAAAGGCACGCCCGACACCTTCCGCGTGTGGTGGATTTTCGACGGCTCTCACCGCGATTTCCCGACCGCCTGCCGCCTCTCGGCCACGGCGTGGCCGGGGGCAAACTTGTGCGCGGCCGGGTCTCGGATCGCCGCCGGGCACTGGAATGAGACAGTGGCGGTCATTGACGCGGCCACGGGGTCGGAACGCCTGTTAACCGTCTGCGAGGGGTCCGTGTTTTGCGTGGCCCTCGCGCGGGACCGGGACGTTCTGGCAGTCGGCGGCGCGGACTGGGTGGTGCGGCTGCGCGACCCGCGGGCGGACCGGCCGCGCGCCGAGCTGGCGGGCCACACCGCGGCCGCCGTGTGCGTCTCGTTCTCGGCCGACGGCACGCGGCTCTTGACCGGCGGCGACCGCGAGCCGGTCATCGAGTGGGACGCCGTCACCGGCCGCGTGGTGCGGTCCCTGACGGCGTTCGACCTCCATTCCTCGCAACGCGTGTGGTACTCGGCCGACGGCCGCCGGATCGTCGCCAACAACCAAGAGTGTCGCACGCAATATTTTTGGGACGCCGCGACCGGGGAAGACCTCAACTTCCTGCCTGACAACGCCGAGGACGCCGTGCCGACCGTTCCTGGCCTTGCCCGGTCGCCGGACTTCGCGGTTGACGTGAACGCCGAGGAAACGGCCCTGCTCGACAAGGCGAGCGGCCTGCCGATTACTTGGTCGCCGGCCCCCCTCCTCGTCCTTGAAATGAGTCCGGACGGCTCGACGTGGGCCGGCACGCAGAGCGGGCTGACCGATTACCGGCTTTACTCCGCCAACTGGCGGCCCCACGAACTGGACTCGGTGACGCAAGCCGAGTTCCGCCGCAGCCGGCACGTGTACTTGTACCGGCTGGAACAGTCGGCCGGCCCGCCGGCCGCCGCCTGGTATTATTCCCTCGACCGCCGCCAAGCCGCGGGGCCAGTCTCGGCCGTCCGGCTGAAAGAGCTGATCGAGTCCGGCCAAGTGCCGCCGGGAGCCGCGGTCTCGCGGGACGGGCGAAAATGGCACGCGGCAACAAAGCTGCGCGGCGTCCGTTGGCCGGATCAATGACGGCCCGTACCGAGGCGTGAACGACCATGATTTTCTCCCTCATCCAAGACTTCGCCGACGTGTTGGCAACGCTGCCGCCATCGCACCCGCGGCGGCGCGCCCTTGAACTGATCGGCGAGGCCGTCCGCCGGGACGCGCATTTCATTGACCTGCGCCCGACGGCGCTGTTCCAGTGCCTGTGGAACTCGTGCTGGTGGTACGACTCCCCGGCGGCGGCGGGGCACTACGAGGACAGGCCGGCGCCCGGGACAGACGGCCTCGATTTGCACGGCTTGCTCGAGCACTGGCGCGGACACCGCGCGCGGGCCGGCCTGGAAACGCCGTGGCTGCGGTCGCTGCGGCCGCCGCCGGACGCGCTCGGCGGCGCCCTGCAATTGGACTTGCGCGGGCACGCGGAAAGCGTCGCCGGCGTCGCCTTCTCCCCGGACGGGCGCCGGCTCGCCAGCGCCGGGTCGGACACCACCGTCCGCGTCTGGGACGCCGTCACGGGCGTGCAGACGCTGGAACTGCGCGGCCATTCCGCCGCCGTGTCGGGCGTCGCCTTCTCGCCCGACGGCCGGCGCCTCGTCACCGGGTCGGCGGACACGACCGTCCGCCTCTGGGACGCCGGCTCCGGCGCCGAGGTCGCCACGCTGACCGGGCACACGGCCGGCGTGACGTGCGTGGCGTTCTCGGCGGACGGCCGCCGCGTCGTCAGCGGTTCCGACGACGAGGACAAGACCGTCCGGATCTGGGACGTCCGCACGCGGGCGCAAGTGGGCGTGCTCGACGACTTCCGCTCGAAAGTGACGAGTGTCTGTTTTTTTCCGGGCGGCCGGCGAATTCTGACGGCGACGGACGGCATCGACGTCCACGTCTGGGACGCCGAGACGGGCGAGGACCTGGCGGAACTCGTGGAACAGTTGGAGTCGATCACTTGCGTCGCCGTCTCACGGGACGGCCGCCGGTTAGTGACGGCCTCGCACGACAAGTCCGTCCTCGTCTGGGACGCCGACGCCCGCGAGCCGCTGCCGCTTGTCACGCTCACCGGCCACCGGGAGGCGGTCGTGGGCGTGGCGTTCTCGCCGGACGGCCGGCGCGTCGTCAGCGGCGGGCAGGACCAGACCGTGCGCGTCTGGGACGCGGCCACGGGCGCGGCGGTGGCCGTCTTTTCCGGCCACCGGGAGGCGGTCGTGGGCGTGGCGTTCTCGCCGGACGGCCGGCGCATCGCGAGCGGGTCGTGGGACGGCACTGTGCGCGTGTGGGACGCCGGCGCGGGCGCCGAGGCCGGCGGCCTGCAAGGGCACCGGGGCAGGGTCTCCAAACTTGCCTTCGCCGCGGACGGCAGGAGCCTCGTCACCGGGTCATACGACAACACCGTCCGCGTCTGGGACGTCGCCACGGCCACGGAGCGGCGGGCGCTTCCCGGAAAGGGCGGGTACGTCACCTCGCTCGCGGTGTCTGCGGACGGCCGGCATGTGGCCTTCGGCGCAACGGAGGGTTCCGTGCGGGTCTGGGACGCGGCGACGGGTTTGGAATTGGGCGTCCACCGCCGGCACGGCGAGGAGGGCGTGACGTTTTCGCCCGATGGGCGGCGGGTCGCCACCGGGGATCGGGACGGGTCGATCCGCGTGTGGGACGCGGCGACGGGGGAGATTACCCTCGACATCCGGGCGCACGGGGATCCCGTCCCGTCGCCGCGGGAAGACATCTTCGGCCGGAATACGAACGGCGTGACGTGCCTCACTTTTTCGCCCGACGGGCGCCGGCTCGCCAGCGGGTCGTGGGACAAGACCGTGCGGGTCTGGGACGCGGTCACGGGCGCGGAACTGCTCACGCTCCGGGGGCACACCGAGGCGGTGTCGGCCGTGGCATTTTCCCGGGACGGCCGCCGGCTCGTCAGCGGGCGCTACAACCACACGCTGCTCGAATGGGACGCCGCGACGGGGGCGCGGCTGCGGGAAGTCCGCGGCACTGGGGACGTTTTCGCCCTCGCCGAAGACAAGGCGGACGGCCGCTGGCGGGCCTATTCTCACCCGACGGAGACGACGGTCGAAGCGGTCGCAAGCGGCGCCGTCGCCGCGTGGTTCCCCGAAACGCCGTGGCCCCTCGTCGGCCACGCGTCGGGCCGCCTCTGGGCCGGCGCCAGCGACCGACACTTGTATCTGCTCGCCCTCGAAGGAACCGACCCGGACGACGCCCCATGATCTTTTCCCTCGTCCAAGACTTCGCCGATACGCTGGCCGCGATGCCGACAGCGCACCCGCGGCGGCACCACATCCAGTTGCTCGACGAGGCAATTCGCCGGGACGTCCACTTCATCGACCGGCATCCGACGGCGCTATTCCAGTGCCTGTGGAACACTTGTTGGTGGTACGACGGCCCGGCGACGGAAGGCCATTACGAGGTGCCGCGGGCCAAGCGGTCGTGGCGGATTTGGGGCCGGTCGAGGGCCAAACTATACGCCTTGTTGGAGCGGTGGCGACGACGGAAAGACGACGCCACGCCCGGCCACCTTTGGCTGCGGTCACTCTGGCCCCCGCCAAACCCACTGGGGACGGCACAGAAGGCGATCTTTTACGGACATCAAAACGAGGTGACGTGCGTCGACTTCTCGCCGGACGGGACGAGAGTCGTCAGCGGGTCGGCGGACCAAACCCTGCGGCTTTGGGACGCGGTGACGGGCAAGGAGTTGAGGGCGTGGCGCGGCCACAACAGACCCGTCCTTGCCATCCGCTTTTCGCCGGATGGGGCGAGGGTCGTCAGCGGGTCGGAGGACGGCACGGCGCGCGTCTGGGATGTGGACGGCGAGACGGCGGCGGCCGTCCTGCACGGGCTCTCCGGCCCGGTTTATTGCGTGGCGTGGTCCCCGGATGGGGCGCGGATCGTTTGCGGTGCTTACTGGGATGCGAGCGTGTGGACTGCGGCCGGGGCCGCGGTGGGCGTATTGCGCGGGCACGCGAACGCCGTGCGCGGGGTTAGTTACTCCCCCGCGGGGGATCAATTGGCGAGCGGGGGCGAGGACGGCACGGTGCGCCGGTGGGACGCGACGACTTTAGCGGAAGTCGATGTCTTCCGCTGCGACGGCGGCGAAGTCGTTACCCTCGGATACTCCTCAACCGGGCTACGCGCGGTCACGCGGAAAGACCGGACGCTCCGCGTCTGGGATGTCGACACGCGGGTGGAACTGGCCGCGCTGGCCGAGACTAGGGACCGGACGTGTTGCGCGGCCGTGTCCCCGGACGGCCGCCGCGTCGTGACGGGGTCGTATTCCCGGGTCATCCAAGTGTGGGACGTTCACGCGGGCGCCGAGGCGGCTCAGTGCCGCGGCCACGGCTTGGCGGTTTTAGGGATCGCCTTCTCCGCGGACGGGACTTATTTGGCGAGCGCCGGAAAAGACCGGACGGTTCGCTTATGGACCACGACGGGCGGCGCGGACCCGCGGCCGCACCGCCAAGATCAAATCTACATCGCATCGACATACTACAGTATATACTACAGTGATGACGGCCGGCTCTTGCACATGATGGGTACCCGCTCGCTGACGGGGGAAGGTGTGACACTACTGTGGGACGCGGCCACCGGGCGGGAACTGGCGGAATTCATTCCCATTGGGGAGGCGACCCCGGGCGGCTGGATGAAAGTGGTTTGGAATCGGCGCAACCTCCGCCAGTTGGATGACGCGGGGTGTCGGGCCGTGTTCCAGTTTCTGCGGACGGCCACTTGGGTGTGGAATCTCAACCCGTTGCCGTCGCGGTTGCATCGGTGGGCGATGAAACAGGAGTGGCGGTCGTTTTGGCGGCACACCCTGGCGGAATGGCGCCGGGCCGCCCGCCTGCCCGCCCGGCCGCCCACAGCCCCGGAGTCGGAACCGCCCCCGCCGGACCAATTCGTTCGGTTGGTCCCCGGTGAGGCCGAAACGACGTTCGCCGTCAACGTCCCCGACATTAACGTTCCTGCCCCGTTCGGCTGGTTCCCCGGCGACCTCGAAACACAGAAACACCCGGACGCATTAAGAGGGGATGTGTACCGCTGGGAACCGTCATCCGTCGTGGCGAATCCCGCCAAATATCAATGGGCGACGTCCGGCGGGTGGTGCCTCGGTTTGATTCAATTGGAAGGACGCCTTTCAGACGTGTTCGTGGAGTGAACAGCGTTCACGTTGCCCACGCAGCCGGAATCGATGGGCGACCGTCTTTCCGTTCGTTAGGATGCTCGCATGCCGGCCGCGATGACTCCTGTTTTTCCGAGTGTTCCCATGAGTAGCCCGTCCGTCCTCGTCGCCGGGGACGTGTTTATTGACCATGTGGTGTACGCCGGGCACGAGCGGCGGCCGGACAGCACGCTGCAACTCGGGACCGTGGCCGCGGACTTGCGCGGCGGGGCCGCGTTGCTGGCCGACATGTTGACGGCCTTCCTGCCCGGCGCGGCCGTCGCCCTGGCGGCCGACGCGGCGACGCGGGCCGCGTGGCCGCGGGCGTTCGCCGTGTTCGACCGCTTCCCCGCCGGCCCGGCCGCCGCGGACAAGCGGGCCGTCTGGCGCATGCGGGAGCCGCTCGGGTTCGCCGGCGCCCCGACTGACATTGTCCCCTTCGGGGCAAAGACTTTTGCCGGCCGGCCGAACGTCGTCGCCATCGCCGACGCCGGGCTGGACTTCCGGCGGGAGGCGGCCCGGCCCGCGTGGCCGGCGGCGGTCCGCGATTCGGCGGCCGAGGCGCCGGACTGGGTCGTGCTGCAAGGGCACGCCCCGCTGGCCGCCGGCGACTTGTGGCACCACTTGACGGCCGACCCGCGCGACTTGGCGAAGCGGTGCGTGGTCGTCGTGCCGTGCCCCGAAGTGCGGGCCGAGCAGGTGCGCGTGACGCCCGGCCTGTCGTGGGAGCGGGCGGCCGTGGACTTGGCCGGCGAGTTCCGCCGTCACCCGATGGCCGCGCTCGGCCGGTGCCGGTTCGTGGTCGTCCGCTTCGACACGGACGGCGCCCTCTTGGCCGACTTCACCGACCCGGCCGCCCCGGCGTTCCGCCTGCTGTTCGACCCGGCGAATTTGGAAGGGGACTGGGCGACCCGCACGCCCGGCCGCGTGTACGGCTACCACACCGTCTTCACCGCCGCCATCGCCGCCGCCTTGGCCGCGGTTCCGCACGACGCCGCGGACGCGGCGGCTCACATCGAAAAGGGCATCGCCGCCGGCTTGTCGGCCGCCCGCCGCCTGGTCGTCGCCGGCCACGGCCCGGCGGCCGAGGCCCCGGCGTACCCGTTCGCCGCCTTGGCGCAAGAGATCACGAAGCCGACGTGGGCATACTCGGCCGCTTCCGTGCCCGTTGGGAATCCGAACTGGTCCATCGCCGCGGCCTCGGCGAGCCGCCCGCTGTTCGGGCTGGCCCGCCGCGTGGCGTTGAAGGGGGTGAGCGCGTTGGCGGGGCTGCCGTTCCAGCAGTTCGGCAAGCTGTTCATCGTGGACCGCAAGGAGATCGAAAGCCTGCGCGGCCTGCACCGCTTGGTGACGGATTACGCCCGCTTGCCGCGGGCCGACAAGCCGCTGTCCATCGCCGTGTTCGGCGCCCCCGGGTCTGGGAAGTCGTTCGGCGTGAAGGAGCTGACGCGGGCCGTCCTCAAAGGGGACGGCCCGGACGAGGTGCCGATCCTCGAATTCAACCTCGCCCAGTTCGACGGCCCGGCCGACTTGCTCGGGATGCTGCACCAAGTGCGGGACAAGGTGCTCGAAGGCCGCATGCCCGTCGTCTTCTGGGACGAGTTCGACTCCAAGAAACTGATGTGGCTGCAATACCTCCTGGCCCCCATGCAGGACGGCCGCGTGCAGGACGGGCAGGTGTCGCACCCGATCGGGAAGTGCCTGTTCGTGTTCGCCGGCGGGACCAGCCACGAGTTCGCCGGGTTCGGCCCGCCGCCGACGGACGCCGAGGCGTGGCAACACTTCCGCGACGCCAAGGGGCCGGACTTCAAGAGCCGGCTGAGCGGGTATTTGGACGTGCTCGGCCCGAACCCGCGGCGCACGGCGGCCGGGCCGGACCCGGCGGACGTGAACTTCCCGGTCCGCCGGGCGCTGTTGCTGCGGGCCAAGATGGGGCTGTCCGGGGCCGACCGGCTGGCCGTCGAGCCGGGGCTGTTGTCCGCGTTCCTGGAAATCGGGCAGTACACGCACGGGGCGCGGTCGATGGAGAAGATCGTCGAGCAGACGCGGGCGGCGGCCGGGGCCGCGCGGGCCGGGCGCAGCCACCTGCCGCCGCCGCAGCTCTTGAGCCTGCACGTGGACGCCGACGAGTTCCTGACGCTGGCCGAGCGGGACTTGGCGTTCCAAGCCGACGCGGAGCCGATGGCCGAGGCGTACCACGAGTTTTACCGCGAGAAATTCGGCGGTGACGAGCACACGGGCAAGCCGTACGCCGACTTGGCCGAGTTCCTGAAAGACGACAACCGGGCGGCCGCCCGGCGCATCGGCGAAGTGCTGGGCGGCGTCGGGCTGTACGTCGTCCCGGCCGACCTCGCCAAATCGGCGGCGGGCGGGGAGGACGTGGGCCGCGTGATCGCCGACAACATGGACCTGTTGGCCGAGGCCGAACACGACGGCTGGGCCGAGACGCGCCGGCGCAACGGCTGGACGCCGTGTGCCGAGAAAAGCATGGCCCGCCGGACCCATTCGAGCCTCAAGCCGTTCGCCGACCTCACCGAGCGCGAGAAGCAAAAGGACCGCGACGCCGTCCTGCGCTACGCCGACATCGTGGCCAAGGCGAATTACCGCATCGTGACCGGCCCGCCGCCGCGCCGCGCCGACGGGTGAGCGCATTGTGAAGGATTTGTGAAGCCCTGCCAACCACTCTGCCATTGCGCGCGACCGATTCGCCGAATTCCTGGCAATCCGCGCGGTTCGGCCTCGCGGGTGAGTGGCGCGGAGACTATCCGGCTGTGATGGCCCCGCCTCTGTTTAGCCGCGACGCGACGCTTTGGGAGTGGAGCGCGGACGCCGCGCCCGCCGCGCCCGCCTCAAAACGTCCGCCCGCGTCGGGAAGCGACTTGACGCGTGAAGTCCGCGCTCCACTCCGAAGCGTCGCGTCGCGGCTAAACAAGACATCGTCGCGTCGCGGCTAAACAATGCATCGCCGGGCCATAAGATTCCCGGGACCATGCCCGACGACTTCTACAAACACCCGATTCTCAACTCCCCTTACGCGCCGCCGGCGCGGCACTGGGAGCTCGACGCCGCCGGGCAGCCGACGCAGCGCGTGATCGACGCCCGGCGCAAGGCCGAGTTCATCACGCCCATCCCGGCCCCGCGCAAGCGGCGGGCCGGCCCCGTCCAGCCGGTACTCGACTACGACGCCGGCGGCCTCACCACCGAGAGCCAGCAGTACGAGGTGCACGCCCGCATTAACGAGGTGCGCCTGCAAGTCGCCCGGTGGCGTGCCATCCCCGATTCCGGCCAGTGGCGGGTGACGTCCGTCACGGCCCAGTTGTTGAAGCACTGGCGGCACCACCGCTTTAACAGTCTGCGGCCGTTCTTCTGCCAAGTGGAAGCGGTCGAGACGGCCATCTGGCTTACCGAGGTCGCCCCGCACAGCTCGGCCGGGATGGAAACCCTTCAATTTATCACCCGAATGAACAAGGCCGCCAATCCCGGGCTGTCCCGCTTGGCCTTGAAGCTGGCGACCGGGGCGGGCAAGACGACCGTGATGGCCATGTTGATCGCGTGGCAGACCGTCAACGCCAAGCGGACCGCGGGCAAGAAATTCACCACCGGCTTCCTCGTCGTCACGCCGGGGCTGACCATCAAGGACCGCCTGCGCGTCCTGATGCCGAACGACCCGAATAGCTATTACGAGAGCCGGGAACTCGTCCCGCGGGACATGCTCGCGGACTTGAATTCGGCCCGCATCGTCGTCACCAATTTCCACGCCTTCCGCAAGGGCGAGCGCGACGGCCTGGCGGCCGGCACGCGCGCCCTCTTGCAGGGCCGCGGCGACGAGCTGCCCACGAAAGAGACCGACGGCCAGATGATCCAGCGCGTCATGCCGGCGCTCATGGGCCTGAAGAACATCCTCGTCCTGAACGACGAGGCGCACCACTGCTACCGCGAGAAGCCGGACCCGGAGGCCGAAGCCCTCAAGGGGGACGAGAAGAAGGAGGCCGAGCGGAACAACGAGGCGGCCCGCCTGTGGGTCTCCGGGCTGGAGGCCGTCACCCGCCTGCCGAACGTGGAGGCGCGCGTGATCGACTTGTCGGCGACGCCGTTCTTCCTCGGCGGGTCCGGCTACCGGGAGGGGACAATCTTCCCGTGGACGATGAGCGACTTCTCGCTGATGGACGCCATCGAGTGCGGCATCGTCAAGCTGCCGCGCGTCCCGGTGGCCGAGAACATCCCCGGCGCCGAGATGCCGATGTTCCGCAACCTGTGGGAACACGTCCGGGCCGACATGCCCAAGAAAGGCCGCGGCCAGGCCGGCGACCTCGACCCGCTGAAACTGCCCACACTGTTGCAAACCGCCCTGCACGCCCTGTACGGCCACTATGCGAAGACGTTTCAGCGGTGGGAGGAAAAAAAGAAGCCCGTCCCGCCGTGCTTCATCATCGTCTGCCAGAACACGGCCATTTCCGACCTCGTTTACAAGTTCGTCGCCGGCTTCCCGCGGCCGAACGCGGACGGCACGCCTGCCGTGGTCAACGGCCGCCTGCCGCTGTTCCGGAACTATGACGACAACGGTCAACCGCTGGCCCGGCCGCGCACGCTGTTGATCGACAGCGAACAACTGGAAGCCGGCGACGCCCTCGACCCGAACTTCCGGGCCATGTTCGCCGACGAGATCGCCCGCTTCCGCGCCGAGAAGGTCCAGCGCGGCGGCGACCCGCGGGCCGGCGCCGACACGGACCAGGAACTGCTGCGCGAGGCGATGAACACCGTCGGCAAGCCGGACACCCTCGGCGGCGGCATCCGCTGCGTCGTCTCCGTGTCGATGCTCACCGAAGGCTGGGACGCCAACACCGTCACGCACGTCTTCGGCCTCCGGGCGTTCGGCACGCAACTGCTGTGCGAGCAGGTCATCGGCCGGGCCTTGCGCCGGCAGTCCTACGAGTTGAACGGCGACAAGTTCGATCCGGAGTACGCCGACGTGTTCGGCATCCCGTTCGACTTCACCGCCAAGGCTGTCATCGCCGACATCAAAGACCCGCCGGAGACGGTCCAAGTCAAAGCCCTGCCCGAGCGGGCCGAGTTGGAAATCACCTTCCCGCGCGTCGAAGGCTACCGCGTCGAACTGCCGGACGAGCGGCTGGAAGCCGAGTTCAACGCCGAGTCCGTCTTCGAACTGACGCCCGACGTGGTCGGCCCCACGCACGTATTGATGTCCGGCATCATCGGTGCCACCGCGGACATGACCGTCGAGCACTTGAAAGATTTGCGGACGGCAACACTCTTGATGCACCTGACCAAGAACCTGCTGGAGACGAAGTTCCGCGACCCTGGCGAGCCGCCCAAGCTGCACCTGTTCGGCGAGTTGAAAACCATCGTGGAACGGTGGCTGGCGACCTGCCTCGTCTGCAAAGGCGGGACGCAGCCGGCCCAACTCATGTATCAAGTGTTGGCCGACACCGCTGCAGAGCGCATCGCCGCCGGCATCACCCGCCACTTCGCCGGCACGCGCCCCATCAAGGCGCTGCTCGACCCGTACACCCCCGCCGGCTCGACGGCCAACGTCCGCTTCACCACCTCGAAGAAGGACCGCTGGACGACCGACGCCCGCCGCTGCCATGTGAATTACGTCGTCCTCGACAGCGACTGGGAGGCCGAGTTCTGCCGCGTCGCCGAGGCCCACCCCAAGGTGATCGCCTACGCCAAAAATCACAACCTCGGCCTCGAAGTCCCGTACCGCTACGGCGGCGAGACCCGCAAATACCTCCCCGACTTCATCGTCCTGATCGACGACGGCCGCCCCGACCCGCTGCACCTGATCGTCGAGATCAAGGGCTACCGCCGCGAGGACGCCAAGGAAAAGAAGGCCACGATGGACACGTACTGGGTCCCCGGCGTCAACAACTTGGGGACGCACGGCCGCTGGGCCTTCGCCGAGTTCACGGACATCTACATGATCGAGGAAGGCTTCGCCAACAAGGTGGCCGGCGAATTCGACCGGATGTTGGCGGCCATTGTTTAGCCGAATTTGTTTAGCGGCGACGCGAAGGCTTTGCGCAGCG
>JAYUGD010000984.1:0-3430 GCA_043767785.1 Zavarzinella sp.
GGGGGCTGACGCCCCCCGCTCGCCTTGTCAATCGTTGATCGCCCGCGACCGCTTATCCGTCTGGCATCCCTACACGTCGCTCCGTGGCTCGCTCGACCCCTTGCCCGTTGTCGCCGCGAAGGATGAATTTCTCTTCCTGGAAGACGGCCGGCAAATCATCGACGCCATCTCCTCGTGGTGGACGATTTTGCATGGGCATCGGCCAAAACCGTTGGTCGATGCGTTGCACCGAGGGGCCGAGCAACTCGACCACGTGATCTTCGGCGGGGCGACTCACCCGCACGCCGTTGAAGTCGCGGAACGGCTTTTGGCGACTGTTCCGTGGGGCCAAGGCGGCCGCGTCTTTTTCTCGGACAACGGCAGTACGGCCGTCGAAGTCGCGTTGAAGATGGCCTACCAGTGGTGGGTCCACCGCGGCGAACCGCAGCGCACGCTCTTTGTCGGGTTCGAGAACGGCTACCACGGCGACACGTTCGGGGCGATGGCCGTCGGCCGCGACCCGCTGTTCTTCGGCACGTTCGAGCCGCTGCTGTTCCGGGCCGTGCAAATTCCCGTGTCCGCGGCCGCCTTGGACGAAACGCTGACCCGCGAAGGTGATCGAATCGCGGCCGTGATGATCGAACCGCTGGTGCAGGGCGCCGGGGGAATGCGGATGCATTCCGCGGAAGCGCTCGCGGAACTTCATGCCGTTGCCCGCAAACACGGCGTCCTGTTCATCGCGGATGAGGTGATGACGGGCGGCCGCACCGGCTCTTGGTGGGCGCACACGCAAGCGAAGATCGAACCGGATTTGATCTGTTCCGCGAAAACGCTCGCGGGGGGTATGTTGCCGTTGGCCGTCACACTGGCGTCGCCGAAAATCGTGGAAGCCTTTGACACGGACGACCGCACCAAGACGTTTTTCCACGGCCATTCGTTCACCGCCAACCCGTTGGCTTGTGCCGTCGCCGCGGCTAATTTGAGCATGCTGGAAGACGACGATTGGCTCGTGAATGTCCGGCGAATCACCGACTTCTGGGCCGCCAGTGTCGCCTTGTTCCAAGAATTACCGGGCGTGAAGGATGTCCGACACCAAGGGACGATCTTCGCCGTCGAGTACGATGCCCCCGGTGGGTATCTCGCCGAGGTCGGTTCGCGGGTGAAACAATTCGCCGTCGAAAATGGCGTCATGCTCCGGCCGCTCGGGAATGTGATGTACGCCATGCCGCCGCTCTGTACGTCAGCCAACTCGCTCAAGCGAATTCGGGACGTGATGGTCAAAGCGATCCGTCACCTGAACAAAGTCCCTTGTTAGAGAGGGGACATTCTCATGCCCGAGTGGCTGCAACAATTCGTGCCGGAGGGATGGAGTGGGCAGGATTTTTTCCTCGCCACGGCCGCCTTCACTGTCGTCACGGCGGTCGTCAGTCTGGCGATGGTAACCTGGTTCGTGATCCGGCTGCCGGCCGATTACTTCGTCAGCGACCGGGCCGCCAGCCGTTGGCGAGAATCTCATCCCATGATCCGGTGGCCCATGACGATTCTCCAGCACGTCCTCGGCGTGACCCTGATCGTCTTGGGCGCGATCATGGCCCTGCCCGGCGTCCCCGGACAAGGATTCCTAACGATCTTGGTGGGCATCATGCTCTTGGACTTCCCCGGCAAGCGGTCATTCGAGCGGTGGGTGTTGCGCCGACCGGGTGTCCGGTTGGGCATCGGGAAACTGCGGGCCAAGTTCGGCCGGGCGCCGCTGCAACTCGACAACCCGCCGGCCCCGCCGTAACATACGCTTTTCGCGGAATCCCACCCGAGACGAGGCAATGGACAAGACCATCACCGGCAAGGCGTTCGTGCTGGGCGACAACGTCGATACGGACCAGATCATCCCGGCCCAGTACCTGACGTACAACCCGTCGATCGCGGCCGAGTACAAGATGTTCGGCAAGTTCGCCCTCGTCGGGGTGCCGGTCGCCCAAATGGGGCTGCCGAAGGGGCACCAGCCGTTCCACACGGACGACGAGTACGTCTCCCCGTACAAGATCATCATTGCCGGGAAGAATTTCGGGTGCGGCTCCTCCCGCGAACACGCCCCCATCGCGCTGGCCGCCGCCGGCATCACGGCCGTGGTCTGCGAGTTTTACGCCCGCATCTTCTACCGCAACTCGGTGAACGGGAGTTACTTGGTCCCCGTCGAGTGCAAAAAGCGGTTGGTGGACGACATTGCCACCGGGGACGAATTGACCATCGACTTCGAGACACTCACGCTCACGAACCACACCACGAAAGACACGTGGGGCCTGCAAGACCTCGGGGAAGTGGCCCCGATCATCGAGGCCGGCGGCCTCTTCGAGTACGCCAAGAAGGTCGGCATGTTAAAGGCCTGACGGCCGTTCTTCACCAGCGGCGGGCAAATCGAAGTATAATGCCCACTGACGACCCCCCCGCGAGCCTTCGCCAACATGCCTATTGACTGGTCGCCGTTCGTCGCCTTCGTCGCACGGCATTCCCGCTTCCTCATTATGACGCACGTCCGGCCGGACGGAGACGCCCTCGGGTCCGAACTGGCCTTGGCGGCGGGCCTGCGGAAAAAGGGGAAGAGCGCCCGCGTCGTGGTCGCCAGCAACCTCGGGCCGCGGTACGAGTTTTTGAACCCCGGCGGCACGGCCGTCGAGCGGTTCAACGCGCCGGGGACGGAATTCGACGACTGCGACGCGATCATCGTCGTGGACACGGGGACGTGGAGCCAACTTGGGGACTTCGGCGCCTACATGCGGAGTCGGTCGGTCGGCAAGGCCGTGATCGACCACCACCGCACGCAGGACGACCTCGGCGGTTTGCGATTCCTCGACATCACGGCCGAGGCCGCCGGTCGGCTGATCCATGAGGCGATCACCGCTCTCGATGTGAAGTTAGACGCCGAGATGGCCCACCCGCTGTTCATGGCTCTTGCCACCGACACCGGCTGGTTTCGCCACGCGAACACGACGCCGACGACATACGCCCTCGCCGAAACGCTGATGGCGGCCGGCGCCCGGCCGCAAGAAATCTACGAGGCGATCTACGAGCAGATTTCCCTGCCCCGCATGAAGCTCACTGGGCTGGCCCTTGAGCGGATGACCGAAACGGCCGGCGGCAAGATCGTCTGGTCTGAAATCCGCACCGCCGACTACGCCGCGACCGGAGCCGTCCCGGCCGATACGGAAGACCTGATCTCCTACGCCCGGAGCATTACCGGGGCCGAGATGGCGATGATTTTCATTGAACAGGCCGACGGCGGCACGAAGGTCAGCTTCCGCGGCAAGGAGCCGCACGACGTGTCCAAACTCGCCGAGCGGTTCGGCGGCGGCGGGCACAAGCTGGCCGCCGGGGCCACCGTCGCCATGCCGTTGGTTCAAGCCCGCGAGGCCGTTTTGAAGGCCGCCGCGGACACCCTCCCGCCGACCCGTTGACC
>JAYUGD010000985.1:0-3428 GCA_043767785.1 Zavarzinella sp.
CTGTTCCAAGTACGGGTTCAAGTACGCCAGCACGCCCCACGAGTAAAAGTAGGCCGGCACGACCCCGACATACGGCGGCTTGACCGTGGCCGAGAAGACCGGGGGCAAATACCCCAGCGCGCTCTCGTGGTTGTGCAGCGCCAGCCCGACCTGCTTGAGGTTGTTGGCGCATCGCATGCGGTTGGCCGCCTCGCGGACCTTTTGCACGGCCGGCAGCAGCAGCCCGATCAGGATGGCGATGATCGCGATGACGACCAGCAACTCGATCAGCGTGAAGGCCACCCGCGGGCCGGTTGACCTCGTCGTTCGGCGCGAATTCATGCGACGCTCCTCCCCGTGGCATGAATAGACGACTGCCCCCCGCCGTCTTGTTCAGAGATTCGGCGGGCGGGCGTCATCTTGACGCTCGCCGTCGCGTCTGTAAATTAAATGAAAATCGGCCATAAGGCAAGCCCCGGCAACTATTTCCAGCCGATTCGGCCGCCCGGATCGTGGCTGTTTTTGACGACTCGCGCCCGTTAGTCCCCCTCCCTGTTTTCCGGAGTTTTGCATGTTTCGGCTCGTGTTCGGCCCCTTGGCTGCGAAAAAAAATTCTGACACCGCCAGGAAGCCGCGGCTGACACTGGAAACCATGGAATCCCGCATCACGCCGGACGCCACGCTGATCGCGTCGTCGTTCTTCGACGGCGCGATTTACAAATTCAACTCCGAAACCGGCGCCCTCACCGGCACGCTTGCGGCCGCCAATTCCGGCGACACCGCCGGCCCGGCCGGGCTGGAACTTGGGCCGGACGGCAACCTGTACATCAGCAACCAGTTCGGCGGCGATATTCTCCGCTACAACTTCGACACGCAAACCTTCTCGACCTTTATCGATGCCACCGAGTTGGCCTTGGTCGCGGCCGGCGTGCCCGGCGCCCCGTCCTTCTCGCCGGCCGGCCTCCGCTTCGGCCCGGACGGGGACTTGTACGTCAACCTAAACGGCGGCCAATCCTCGACGACCGGAAAAGTCGTGAAGTTTGACATTGCGAACACGGCGGGAGTCCTCAGTTACGCTGGCGCCGGCAATTACACGACCTTCGGCACGGGCCTCGTCCAGCCGTCCGGCATGGTGTTCGGCACGGCGGCGGGCGACACGACCTCGCTTTACGTCAGCAATTTTGGCACCGGCTCCGTCGCCAAGTTCGCCACCGCGACCACGACGCCGTCACAGTCCACATTCGTCGCGGCCGGCGGCGCGGAAGCCCTCAACACCCCGGCCGGCCTGACGTGGGCGGCGGACGGCAATTTGCTCGTCGTGGACTTGGGCGCCACCTCGAACATCGGGCAAGTGCTCGAGTATAACAAGACGACGGGCGCCTTCGACCACGTCTTCACCGCGGCCAACAGCCTCGTGTTCCAGTTCCCGTCGGACGCCATCTACGACGCCACCGGCCACCTGCTCACCGCCAACCTCGGGCCGGCCTTCCCGCCCAGCTTGGCCGGGTCGATCTCCAAGTTCAACGCCGACGGCTCCGCGGCCGGCACGCTGGTCAGCAGTTCCGACTTCCCGAGCGCCGGACCGGGGGGGCCGTCCGGCATTTCCCCGTCCGAACTCGCCCTGCTCCCGAATGAGGCCCCGGTCCTCACCCTGCCGGCCGTGGCGATCGCCGACTACACCGAGAACGCCCCGGCCGTCGTCATCAACCGGGGGGCGACGGTCGCGGACCCCGACGAGGCGAACTTCAACGGCGGCGTGCTGACGGTCAGCCTTACTGCCAACCGCACGGCGAACGACGAGCTGGGCATCAACAACGTCGGGACGGACGCCGGCCAGATCGGCGTCTCCGGCGCCAACCTGACCTACGGCGGCGCGACCGTCGGGACGTTCGCCGACGGCACGGCGGGCGGCAACCTCGTCGTCACGTTCACGAGTTCCGCCGTCACGAAGGCCGTGGTCGACGCCCTGCTGCAAAATATCACGTTCCGCACCGTGACCGAAAACCCGTCCGAACTCCCGCGGACGGTTCGGTTCGTCTTGAACGACGGCAACGCCGTCAACGGGACCGGCGCCCCGGTCGAAACGACCGTGACCGTGACCGCCGTCAACGACGCCCCGGTGGCGAACGCCGCTTCCAAAACGACGACTGAGGACACGGACGCGACCGGCATGGTGACGGCGACGGACGCCGAGAATGACCCGCTGACGTACGCGAAGGCATCCGACCCCGCCAACGGGACGGTGACGGTGGCCACCAACGGGGCGTACACCTACACACCGAACCTGAACTTCAACGGCACGGACAGCTTCACCTTCACCGCCTTCGACGGGGCGGCCACGTCCGCCCCGGCCACCATCAGCCTCACCGTCACGGCCGTCAACGACGCCCCGGTGGCGACGCCGTCCTCGAAGACGACGGCCGAAGACACGCCGGTGTCCGGCGCCGTGATCGCGACCGACGTGGACCTGCCCGCCCAGACGCTGACGTATGCGGTGGGGACGGGGCCGACGAACGGGACGCTGACCGCGTTCAACACCGCGACCGGGGCGTACACCTACACGCCGAACCTGAACTTCAACGGCATGGACAGCTTCACCTTCACGGCCAGCGACGGGGCGCTGAGTTCGACGGCCACGGTCAGCCTCACGGTCACGGCCGTCAACGACGCCCCGAAGAACACGGTGCCGGCGGCGGCGTTCAACGTCGACACCGGGTCGGTCCTCAATCTGCCCGACTTCGCCGTCGCCGACGTGGACGCCGGGGCCGCCGCCGTACAAGTCACTCTGCACGTCACCGCCGGGACGGTGCGCGTCAACGACGCCTACGCCGGCGTCGGCGGGCTGAGCTTCGCGCATTACGGGGTTACGAACAACTCGGACACGGTGGTCATCACCGCCCCGCTCTCGGCCTTCCTCGTCACATTCTCCCAGCCGGACGGCCTGTCCTTCAACGCCCTCGGCGTCCCGGTCGGCTCGGTCACGCTGACGATGACGACGGACGACTTGGGCAACACCGGCGGCCCCGCCCAGACGGACGTGGACACCGTCACAATTAACGTCCACTCTCGGCCGCCGGTCGCCACCGGCTCCGCCCTGACGACGCCGGAGGACACGGACCTGACCGACACGGCGATGGCCTCCGACCCGGACGGCGACACGCTGACCTACGCCGTGGCGACACCGCCGACGAAGGGGACGCTGACCGCGTTCAACACCGCGACCGGGGCGTTCACGTACAAGCCGGACCTGAACTACTTCGGGCCGGACAGCTTCACGTTCACGGCCCGCGACGGGGAGACCACCACCGCCCCGGCCACGGTCTCCATCATGGTGACGGCCGTCAACGACGCCCCGGTGGCGACGCCGTCCTCCAATACGACGAATGAGGACACGGACGCGACCGGCACGGTGACGGCGACGGACGTGGACAGCGGCTCGCTGACCTACG
>JAYUGD010000986.1:0-3427 GCA_043767785.1 Zavarzinella sp.
ACACTCGTGACGTACAATGGCGGTGTCTCCACCATAGCGCGGCCCGCGAATCCTGTCGCCCCCGCCGGCCGATTTTTGCACAAGCTCTCCGCGTGCGGAATTGACTTTCGCCCAAAGGGATCAGCTATCACGGGCGGGGAGCCGATCCGCACTCGGAGAGTGCGGAGTACACTTACCCCCGTCAATTCACTTCTTCGCCTTCTCGTCGTCCCACTTTTTGAACGCGGCCTTGCGGTCGTCGTCGGTGGCGAAGCCGAGTTGGTGGTACTGGATGAGTTGGTTCGGGTAGACGTTCCACATTTTGAACCCGTAGTCCTTGGGGTTCTTGCCGCTGAGGTGAATGATGTTGGCGAGGGCCACGTCCTGCACTTTCACCTCGCCGCGGTTGCCGCCGATCACGAAGCCTTGCAATTGCGTCGTGTCCTTGGCGAACGGCTCCAAGACCGGAATGTTTGTCTTGGCGCCGAGGGTGCCGACGCAGCAGATGGCGCTGGCCTTCGTGTACACCTGCGTCGCCTTGCCGTCCTTAAGCGCCTTGGCGATCACGTCGGCGGCCGACTTGATGTTGTGCTGGGCCAGCATCCAGACGCACTGGTTGAGCGTGTTGTCGTCCATCCGGCCTTCGAGGTAGGTGAAGAAGACTTTCCGGTAGCCGACGCCGGTCTTCTCGTCTTTCAGCAGGGTCGTGAACTGCTGCTGGTTGTACAGGTTGGAGAGCATCCAGTCGGGCTGCACCGGCTTGTAGGCGGGGGTGGAGCAGGCGAACAGCACGGCCGCGAGTTCGGCCGGGTTCAGGGCGTTGGGGCGGTAGCCGCCGCGGCCGCCGAACTGGTTGCCGAACATCTCCTGGTACATCTCGTTGAACCGGTGCTGAATCCGCAGCGTCGCCTTGTCCGGCTGCTCTTCGACGACTTCCAACAGGGCGGCGTTGGCCTTGAGCATCTCCGCGAAGAGCTTGCGGGACTCGGCGTCCCCGCCGATTTTTTCTTGGTACACCTTCCAGAGTGGCAGGTCGTGCTTCTCCTTGCCGTCCGTGTCCTTGAGGAACACGTCAATGCGGTGCAGCAGGTCGAGCGTCAGGGCCTGCGGGAGGAGTTGCAAACAGCGGGAACTCACCTCGGGGTCGGCGCTCTTGGCCCCGTCTTGCAGGGCGATCTTCGCCCCCCGGCCCATGCGCACCAGTTCGGAGGCGGCCTTCTCGCGGTCCTTGTAGCGCGGGCTGCCCAACTGCTCGATCAACTGCGGCAGGCGGACGGGGTCGCCCTTCGGGGCGGGCGGCGTTTCGGCCCAAGCGGAAGTGGCGAGGAGGCCGCCGGCCAAGGCGAGTGCGTACTTCATGGGAGTGCCCGGCAAGGTGTTCGGGGGGATCGTCGTAGGCAGCTTAGAGGAGATTATACGCCGGTGCGAGGGCCGGCGCCCCGGCAAAATTGCCGGCCGGTGACAAAATCGTTGCGGCCGGCCAAGTCGCCGGCCGCTTACAACCCCGGCGGGGCCGCCGCGACCATTTGTTCCAAGGCCGCGATGACGGCCTTGAGGGTGTCGAGGTCCTCTTGTTCGACGTGCCGGAGGCGCTTCTTCACCTTCACGAATGCGTCCTTGAGTCGCGTCAATTCGGCCTGCGCGTGGGCCATGTCCTGCGCGGTCTTCGCGAGTTCCTTCTCGTCGTCCTGAAGGGCCTTCTCGCGGTTTTCGAGGGCGATTTCCAAGGTCTTCACCCGCAACGTGAGCGTGCGGTTCTCGGCCTCACGGGCGTCCAGTTGCTTCGCCAAGTCAACCGCCCGCTTGGCGTTCGCGTCGGCGGCGGGCGCCTTGAGCGGCTCCTTCTTCGGCGGAATGTCGGCCTTGGGCGGCGTTTCAATCTTCGGCAATGCTTCCGTCTTCGGCGGCGACTCCGTCTCCTTGGGCCGCACGCCGTTGAAAATCTTCGGCAGTTCGACGGGCCGTTTCGGCTCGACGACGCGGGGCGGCGGCGGGACGGCGCCGTCCTCATTTTTCGGCGGCAGGACCAACGGGATCGGCGCCGGGGGCTCGGGCGGCGTCGGCCGAATTTGAATTTCCGGCGTCGGAGCGGGTACGGCGTCTGGCATGACCCCAGGGTTGGGCAGAGCGAGTGGCGCCCCGTCAACCGGGCTCGGCTTGGCCGCACAGGCGGCGCACAGCGTCGTGTCGTCCGCGGGGTTGAACCATGTGCGGATGTGGGCGCAGCCGGTCAGGCCGCCGGTCGAAGCCGTCAGCAGTAGTCCGGCGAACATGACCTGTCGCGCACGCATCCCTGGCTCCTTCCGTGGACCGGGTTAACACACTAATTGTTCGGATCGCGGAGAGGGCCGGGAGTCAGCGCGCCGCCGGACCGCAATGGTCTCGGTCGCCGCCATACCGTGATGGGTATTCTTTGTCGAGGCCAGAAAGTGGTCGGTCAGCCGCCGGGCGTGGGGACCGGGGCCGGCTTGGCGCCCTTCATCTTCTCCAAGAGGTCCGCGGCCAGCGCCGGGTCTTTGAGTTCGACCAGCACGCGGTTCGCCTTGGTCGGCGGCATCTGGGCAAGCACCTTGGCGGCCGTGTCCGTCCTCCCGGACCCGATTAACTGTTGCAGAACCTTGGCCGCGACTTCCGGGGCCATCGCGTCGTACAGGGCCGCCATGCGCAGGACGTTCGGCGACTCGCTCTGGTCGGGCGCGGCGACCGGGGCCTTGCTTTCCGGGCTGACTTCAACGGTTTTTTGGTCCCGGTTGCCGACCCGCTCGGTCGCCAGTTTCAGTTCGGCGGCGACTTGTTGCCGGAGCATATCCAAGGCCGTGCGCTCCGCGCGGATGTCTTCCAGAACTATGTCCATTTGCTTCTGCCGGGCCGCCAACTTCGCCTCGCGATCCTTCACCGCGTCGAGGCGTTCTTTCAACTCGGCCGCCATGTTCACCGCGTCCGTGTCGGCCTTGGCGGCCGGCGCCGAGACGGGCTTCACGGGTTCCGGGTCGGGGACGCGGGAGGTCTTGCCGGCGGCCGGGGTGTTCAGGTACATCGAAATGCCGGCTGAGATGGCGAACAGCGAGAGGGCCGACACGACGAGCAGGACGACGTTCTTCACGGACACTCCCCCGAACGGCGCGCCGCGGCCCGCCCCACAACTATTCGCTGAGGATGCCACGACGGCCGGGGCACGTCAAGGCGGATCGGCGGGCGGCGCGGATATTGTCGTCCTTCTTGTCGTCGGCGAACGAGAACGAACCGGCCGTCAGGATAAGGGCCAAACTCAGCAGACGCATGGTGATGGTTTCGGAGAGGAAGGGTGAGTGGGCGACAGGGAAGGTGTACGGGTAAAACACGAAGACTCCGCGTCGCGGCTATACGGCACGCGGCCAAGAATGATGCCACCGGTGGTCGGCCCCTTGTACTCCTCACGCTCCGCGTGAGGACCGGCTTCCCGCCCGAG
>JAYUGD010000987.1:0-3426 GCA_043767785.1 Zavarzinella sp.
TCGCCGAGGTTCGACGCGATCGACCAGTCTCGCGGGTTCAGTGCCATCGAAATCACTCCGAAACGGGGGAGGGGAGGGCGGTTACTTGCAGAGGACTTCGTCGAGGTTTAGGAGTTGGTTGACGACCATCGTCCAGGCGGCGAGTTCGGCCGCGTCGAGCTTCGGGTCCGGCTTCGAGTCGCCGACCGCGATGAGCTTCTTCGCCTCCGCCGGCGTCGCCTTGTACGACGCGGCGAGGTCGGCCTGAATCTTGGTCACGATCGCGGCTTCCTCCGCCTTGAACGAGCGGCCGAGGAGTTTCTGGCTCAGAAATTCGAGCTTGCCGGGGGTCGTCGCTTCGGCCGTCATTGCGGTCTGCGCGAGGTGCCGGGCCGCCTCGACGAACTGCACGTCGTTCAGGGTCACGAGGGCTTGCAACGGCGTGTTGGTGCGGTCGCGGCGGACGGTACACGTCTCGCGGTTCGGGGCGTTGAAAATCTCCATCGACGCCGGGGGTGCGGCCCGCTTCCAGAAGGTGTAAACGCTGCGGCGGTACAGGCTCTCGCCTGTGTCTTGCTTGTAGTCGCGGGTGTCGCTGCCGGGCATGGCGACGGCCTCCCAGACGCCGATCGGCTGGTACGGCTTGACGCTCTTGCCGCCGATCTTCGGCGACATCAACCCGGACGCACTGAGGGCGTAGTCGCGGATCATCTCGGCGTCCATGCGGAAGCGCGGCCCGCGGCTCAGGTACGTGTTCGCCGGGTCGCGTTCGAGCTTCACCGGCGAAGTCGTCGCGGCCTGGCGGTAGGTGTTCGACATCAGCATGAGCTTGAACATGCGCTTCACGTCCCAGTTGTTCTCGCGGAAATCGACGGCCAGCCAGTCGAGCAACGCGGGGTGGCTCGGCTGCTCGCCGGCGATGCCGAAGTCCGCGGCGGTGCGGACGAGGCCGGTGCCGAAGAGTTCGGACCAGAAGCGGTTGACGGTCACGCGGGCCGTCAGCGGGTGGTCCGGCGTGAGCAGCCACTTGGCGAACCCGAGGCGGTTCTTCGGCAAGTCGGCCGGGAACGGCGGCAAAGCCTTGGGCACGTCCGGCGTCACCTTGTCCTTGCGCCGGTCGTACTCGCCGCGGTTCAGCACGAAGGCCATCGCCTGCTCCGGCTTCTCGTGCATCACGTGGGCGATGGTCCCGCGCGACTTGATGGCCACTTCTTCCTGTTGCAGCTTGGCCGCCTGCGTCGTCAGGTCGAGGTACTTCGTGTCGAGGGCCAACAGCCACCACGCGAAGAGTTCGTCCTTGTCCTTGGCCGTCCGCTTGTCGGCGGCCGTGGCGACGATCTTGGCGATTCGCGTGGACTTGGCGAGGTTCTCGACCTCGGGGCCGGCCACGGCGCGGTCGTAGACGCGCACGTCTTGCGCCAAGAAGTTCGTCAGCCGTTCGCCCACGCTGCGTTGGCCCACGGTGAACGGGGCGGGCGACTTCGTGCCGGACTTTAGGTTGTTGTTCACCACGTCGGTCTGTTGCAGCACGCCGTCGATGTAAATTTTGACGCCGGCCGGCGTGCCGGACCCGTCATACGCCGCGAAGACGTGGTGCCAATCGTTGGCCGGGTTGAGGATGGCTTTCGTCGTCACCTTGAGGGCGTCGGTCGGCCACACGTTGACAATGTGCATGGCGATTTTGCCCCCTTCGTACCACAAGTCCCAGCCCGCGTGGCCGGGGGCGGGCTTCATCCGGGCGACGATCGCCCCGTTCTGCGCCCGGCTCGGAAACTTCACCCACGCGCCGGTGGAAAACGCCTGCTTCGTCGAGAAGTCGCCGACCTCGGGCAGAGAGATCGCGGCGCCCGGCTGAATGTTGAACGCCTTCGGCCCCAACTTCGCGTCCGGGCTGTCGGCCCACGTGAAGCCGTCCTTGAGCGTCACCGCCGTCGGCTTGCCAGCGACGATAAGGTTAATCGTGTCCCCCTTGGCTTGGTCGAGCGGGGCGTGGAACACCAGCCCGGCGGTCGGCAGCTTGGCCGCCAACTCTTCCGGCTTCACCTTGGCCAGCCACGCGTCGAACTCGGCGCGGGCGCCCTTCTTGCGGGCCTCGGCCTGTTGCTGGAGCGCGGCGATCTCCTTGCTGATCGTGGCGAACTTGGCCCGGTCCTCGGCCTTCGGGATTGGGATGATCGGCGGCGTGTTGTGGACGTTGCCGTCCATGGCGGCCTGCGTCGTGTTGTTGAAGAACGCGGACAGGGCGTAGAAGTCTTTCTGCGAGATCGGGTCGAACTTGTGGTCGTGGCACACGGCGCACCCGGCCGTCAGCCCGAGCCAGACGACGGACGTGGTCTCCGTGCGGTCGCGGGCGTACAGGACGAGGTACTCCTCGTTGATGGCCCCGCCCTCGCTGGTCGTGATGTTGCAGCGGTTGAACCCGGAGGCCACTTGCTGGTCGAGCGTCGCGTTGGGGAGCAAGTCCCCGGCGAGCTGTTCGAGCGTGAACGCGTCGAACTTCTTGTTGGCGTTGAAGGCGTTGACAACCCACTCGCGGTATGCCCAGATCTCGCGGAAGTTGTCGAAGTGAATGCCGTGCGTGTCCGCGTAGCGGGCCGCGTCCAGCCAGTACCGGCCGCGGTGCTCGCCCCACGCCGGGGAGGCCATCAATTTATCGACGTACTTCTCGTACCAGTTCGGCGCCGGGTCGGTGGCGACGGCGTCCGCGTCCTCCACGGTCGGCGGCAGCCCGGTCAGGTCGAGGCTCAGCCGGCGAATTAGCGTGCGGCGGTCGGCCGTCGCGGCGGGGGTCAGCTTCGCCTTGTCCAGCCCGGCGAGGACGAAGCGGTCGATGGGGGTTTTCGCCCACGCCTCGTTGCTGACGGGCGGGGCGACCGGCCGCTTCGGGGAAATGAGCGACCAATGGGCTTGGTACTCGGCGCCCTCGGCCACCCATTGCTTGAGCAGTTCCTTCTCGGCCGGCTTCATCACCTTGTGCTACTTCGGCGGCGGCATCATCTCGTCGGACTTGGTCGAGAAGATGCGATCAATGGCCCCGCTCTTCTTCACGTCCCCAGGGACAATGGCGGCGAGTTTGATGGCCGCGTCCCGCTGGTCGAGGCGCAAGTCGGCCTTGCGGGCGGCGTTGTCCGGCCCGTGGCAGGCGAAGCAGTATTCGGTGAGCAGCGGCCGAACGTCGCGGTTGAACTGCAACTTCTCGGCGGCCGCGGCCGGGACGGCGACGACAATCCCCATGATGAGGGAGAGAGACTTCATCATCAGTGACGGCTCCGGTGGCAATCGGCAAACGGGGCGGGAGGCTTAAATGGTTAGATGTGTATTCTACGGCAGCGGTGCGGGATTTCCAAGAAGACAACCTCACCCCCTAACCCCCTCTCCGAAGCGGAGAGGGGGACCAAACCAAGGCGGCTTTCGCCCACTTGCTCCCCCTCTCCGCTTCGGAGAGGG
>JAYUGD010000988.1:0-3424 GCA_043767785.1 Zavarzinella sp.
CTAGTGGTCTGTCACACCTTAATTGTCGGGTAAACCGATTTCAGTTTCGTGCGAGCATCGTCGATCTTCATTTGCCAGTCGACGCCGCGTTGGGTGGCGTTGACGTCGCTCGACCACGCTTCCGTTTCCTCACGCAGGCTGGTGACATCTTCAAAGCGCCGGTCGGCGACACATTGGCGCGTTAACGAACTCAATTCGTTCTCGGCGATGTTCAACCAACTGCCGTGCTTCGGCGTATGACAAAACGCGACGCGTCGGACCAAGGCCCGAGCACGCCCCGGTTCAAACGCCTCATAGAACGCGCCCTTCGTGTGCGTATTGAGGTTGTCGCACACCACGACCACTTGGGCGCAGGCCGCGTACCGGCCTTCCAACAGGCGAGCCATTTCGACGGCCCAATCGATCTTCGTTCGCCGTTCGCGAACGGTGACTTCACGCCAGCCGGCCAAGGGTTCGGCAAACATAAAGATGGCGGCCGTCCCCGCTCGTTCGTATTCGTAATCGACCCGCTTGGCGTGTTTGGCCGTGGCGGGAATGGGCGGGCGCGTTTCCTTCAGCAACTGCACGGGCTGTTCGTCCATGCAGAGGACGGGTCTGCCGGGATTGTACGGCTTTTCGTAGGTTTCCAGCACGTCTTCCATGTGGGCGACGAACTCGGCGTCGGCTTCCGGCGGAATTACCCAGTACTCGATTTTCCGATTGGTCATGCCGTTTTTTTGAGCGTGCGCCGCACCGTTTCGTAGCTCACCGCGTCCGCGATTTTTAACTCCACAACCGTGCGCGCCAACAGCCGCAGCGACCAATTGGCATCGCCTTTCGGCGGCGGGCCGAGTCGCGTCGCGATGATCCGGGCCTCTTGGTCGCCGGTCAACAATTTCTCCACCGGCGGCGGCGCTCGTTCAACGCGGTGAAGCGCCTCTTCAAAGCCGTGCTCGACGAACCGTTGCCGGAGTCGCTCAACGGTTCTCGTCCGACAGGAGTAGGCCGCGGCGATCCGCTCATCCGTCCAATTCGGCCCGTCGGCGTCCGCCTGCAGAAGAAGTTGGGCACGCCGAACCTTTTGGCCGGTCCCTTTCAACTTCTTGACAACGCTCTGAAGCTCAACACGTTCTGGCGTCGTCAGTCGCACGATGTACAGCTTCCGCATGGCACACCTCCTTGTGCCATCCAACATCGCCGATTCGACCGACTTAGCCAATCCGACTTTTTAGCTGTGACAGACCACTAGATCGCGGAGAAGACGCATGATCGCCGTCCACACGTTCACGGAAGCGGGCGGCCATCCGCTCAATGAGGACTTCGGCTTGGTGCAAGCCCACCCGGCGTCCGCGGAGTTTTGGGTCTGCTGCTTGGCCGACGGTCAAGGCGGCCGCGCGGGCGGGTCCGCGGCCGCCCAACTCGCCTGTCGGTTCGTCATGGAAGCGGCCTGCCGCGCCCCCGTCGAAACGCTCCTTGGACCCAACGTGTGGCAACTCATTCTCCAACACGCAGACCGAGCGGTCGCGGCGGACACGGCGGCTGGGTTCACCACATTGATCGGATTTTGCGTTAGCCCTCACCGGATTGTCGGGGCGTCGAGCGGGGACAGCGCGCTCCTTCTTGTCAACGGGGGAGACGCGATCATTCTCACGGCGGCGCAAGCCAAAAACCCGCCGGTCGGGTCCGGGGTGGCGGCTGTCACGGAATTCGCGGCGGCGTTGGGCGACAATTGGACGGCGTTGGCGATGACGGACGGCGTCTGGAAGTACGTCGGCTGGGACCGCGTGATGACGGCGACGACGGCGCTTCACGGCCCGCCGATCTTGGACACTCTGCAACAAGCGGCCCGGTTGCCCCGGACGGGTCAATTCCAAGACGACTTCACGGCGGTGCTATTGGAGCGGATGTCGTGATGGGCACGCCCCGTTTAACGGAGAACTAACGCCGCGTCGCGGCTAAACGCAATACCGTTCGTTATCCTATATGAACTGTCTCGGCAAAGGTTTGCGTCAATGGCGGCGGGTGGCGGTGGTGGGGGCGCTTCTTGGCGTACTTGGACATCTTCCGCTTCACCACCCGGGGGTTGATTCGATTCCGCCGCGGCTCGATTCGCTCCTGTGACATCTCCCACAACAAACCGCGAACCCATGTCGTCATCCCTTCGGAACCCGAACGGTCGCACTCGGGCAATCGGGCCTGCAGGATTCGAAAGCAACCCGTGTACGACAGGCGATCCGGGTCCTGACCGGTCTGCGCCGCCGCCGCCGTCATCAACGCCCGCACCACGAAGTGACCCAGCGAGATCGCATACGCCTCCTGCTCCACCCCCATCGGCGTCTCGCTCCGAAAGTGGGCCGGCTTGCCGGGCCGTCGCGGGTCGTGATGCGTCTTCTGCTCGTCATACACCCGTTCGATTTCCCAGCGCTCGTGGTAGAGGAGGATCAACGCCAAGGCCGGATGCTTGTCCGCATCGAGCAGGTTCGTCATCATCCGATGTTTCTCCCCGTGGCCGGTCCGTTGCGGGTCGTCGAGCGTGTATTCGATCACCCGCACCACGCACCCGTTTCGATCCTTCCTCCGGTCGGCGACGGTGTCGTAAATCATCGCCAGAAACGAGCCGTCCGCCAAGCGTCGGATCGGCGTCAGCACGAGGTTGCTCTTGATCCGGAACAGCAGTTTAATCCCTTGTTTGTCGAGTGTTTTCCAATCCGCCACGCTGTAAAACCCGCGGTCGGCCAGCAGCAGGGCGTCGGCGGGAATGCGGTCATACAATTTCGGGGCGAGGGTCTGTTCGGCGTCCTGCCAGCCCCCGATGACCAGAGCCGTTTCGACATGGGCGCCGAGTTCGACCAAGCTCAGTTTGCGGACTTGGGGAAAGGCCCCCGGCCCTCGGCCGCCGTCGCTGCGTTTGAAGTGCGCGGCGTTGGCGTCGGAGTCGGGAGCGTCGAGCAGCGTGCCGTCGATGGCCATCAGCCGCCACTGGTGGTAAAAGGCCCCGGGGGTTTGCGGAGTCGCCAACGGGCGGACGATTCGCTGGTGAAGAAGACGGACCGGATCCGCCCCCAACCGGCGCCGGGCGTCGCACAGGCTGTTCCGGGGCGGCGTCCGCTCGCCCTCGCGCAGTCGCCGGGCGTGCTTGAACACTTGGCGGATGGGCAGGTGGGTCAGCAACCCCATGGCGACGACCACCCAGAGCATGACGCCATGAGACAGCAAACAACTCTTCTGGCGATCAAGACCGCAATCCGCGAGGACGCGATCCAACACCGCCGCCGGGATCACCTTCTCCAAACCCCGAAGTCGATCCAGTATAAAAGCGGCATCGTCGGGTTCCGACACCGTCGGGAATCCTTCCTCCACGTCATGGCCTCCTCTGGCAGCGTGTGTCTTCAGTAAACACAAGTTACCACGAGGCCATGACTTGGGGGAAGACGAACGGTATTGC
>JAYUGD010000989.1:0-9420 GCA_043767785.1 Zavarzinella sp.
AGTCCGGCTAAAACTGGAAGTAGATAAACGCCGGGGCCGTGCCGCCGGGGGTCAGGACGACGGCCAGCAATAACAACGCGGCGCGGAGGCCCCATTGCAGGCCGGTCACGAAGGGGCGGTCGTCGCCCGCCAGTTTGGATGTCTGGTTGACGAGGACGACAAGTAATCCGTAGCCGAGGAGGACGGCCCAGAGAGACGGGTCGAAAACGGTTTCGCTGAACATCTTGTCGCGGTCGAAGACGACCCACTTTTTCACGCACGTCAGGCTGTCCGGCAACGCCGCCAGCCGGAAGAAGCACCACGCCAGGCAGACGCAGTGGAACGTCAGGGCCACCGAGAAGGCGGTCCAGAGCCAGCGCGCGGGGCCGGTCAGCGCGTCGAGCGTTCCGGCCATTGGGGTCGCCCGCCAGACGCGGTGCAGGACGAGGAAGGAGCCGTGCAGGCCGCCCCAGAGGAGGAACGACCAGCTCGCCCCGTGCCACAGGCCGCCGAGGAGCATCGTCACCATCAGGTTGACGTTCGTGCGCAGCCAGCCGTGCCGGCTGCCGCCGAGCGGGATGTACAGGTAGTCCCGCAGGAACCGCGACAGCGTGATGTGCCAGCGGCGCCAGAAGTCGGTGACACTGGTGGCGATGTAGGGCAGGTTGAAGTTGTCCGGCCAGCGGTAGCCGAACAGCAGGCCGAGGCCGCGGGCGAGGTCGGTGTACGCGGAGAAGTCGAAGTAGATTTGCAGGGCGTACAGGTACACGAACGGCAGGGACCACACGCCGGCCGTCGTCGGGTCGGCGACGTGGGCGAAGAACGGGTCGGCGGCCAAGGCCAAGCGGTCCGCGATGACGACCTTCTTGAAGAAGCCGCGGGCGATCAGCCACCACGCCTCCGCGCGGGCTTCCGCTTTCCGCGGCATCTCGCCGGGACGCAGCTTGTTCAGGAACTCGCTCGCCCGCAGGATTGGCCCGGCGACGAGGTGCGGGAAGAAGACGGCCGACAGCGTGTACCGCACCAAACTCCGCTCCGCGGGCGTCTCCCGGCGGTACACATCGACCAGGTAGGCGACGCCGGTGAAGGCGTAGAACGAAATGCCGAACGGGATGCTCCACGCCTCGTAGTCCGCGCGCGTCATCAGCCGAACGCCGAGCCACGGCGAGACCGTCTTCGCCACCAGCGGGGTGTACTTGTAGAAGCACAGCACCGCGAGATTGAACGTGACGCCGACCGCCAGCGCCGTCCGCGGCCGCCGGCCCGCTTCGATCCAGCGGGCGACCAACCAGTCGATCACACAGTAGGCGATGAGGATGGGCAACAGTTGCCAGTGCCGCCAGCCGTAAAACAGCAGGCTGGCCGACAGGAGCAGGGCCACGGCCCGCGGTTCGTTGCGGCGCACCAGCAGCCACAGGCCGTAGGTGATGACGAAGAGGATCAGAAACGGCTTTTCTTCAAAGCTCACGGCGCCGCCCCCCGGCCCGCGCTCGGCAGGGCGTCGAGGTGTCCGCGGATCGCCGACAGCAACAAGTGATTGCCGCGGTCCGAGAAGTGGTTGTCCGGGATGAACAGCCCGTCCTTGTCGGCCGCGTCCATGAACACGCCGCGGGTGTCGCACACGTCGAAGCCGAGGCCACGGAACTCGCCCGCCAGTTGCTCCTGCCAGCGGAAGTCCGACCCTTTCACGACTTGCTCGTGGCTGGGGATCAGGATCACCGTGACCGGGACGCCGTGCTTTTGGGTGACGCCGTGCAGGGCCGCGAAGAGGCGGCGCAAGTCGGCCTGCGTGTCCTCGGGCACGGCAGCCTCCAACTTCCTCCGCGGGTAACGCGGGTGGGCGTGGTGCATGCCCGTGCGGACCCACGCGGTCAGGGCGAGCCGCGAGCGGGCGACCCACCACCCGGCAATCCCGTTGGGATCCCGGACCCGGTACGTCAGCGCGCCCTTGTCGTTGACCAGCATTTGGTCCAAGGCGTACCAGTGAAATTGCAGCAAGTCGATGGGCAGCAGCGTGAGCAGCACGCGCTCGGGCTTCAGGCCGCGGTCGAGCAGCAATTCAATCTGCGCCAGCCGGACGGGGAGCGGCTCGTTGCGGCCGAGGTTGAAGACGGGGAAGCCCGGCATCTCCCGGCGGGCCGTGTCCGCCAACATGCCGGGGGCCTGCACGAACGAGTTGCCGAACATCGCCCAACCCTTCGGCGGCGCGTCCGGCGGGCCGAACGGGAGGTACTTGGCCAACGGCTCGCGGTAGTCGGCGGCGAAGGCGTCCCAGTCGCGGTAGCGCGCCCCGTAGACCGGGTCGGGCGCGAACGGCCCGGCCAGCGGCGAGGCGTCCCCGAGGTGCGGCTGCAACTCCCGCGGCGGGAAATGGCGCAGGTACAGTTCCCCCGCGAACAACAGCCCGCCGGCGGCGGCCGCGAAGCCGAGAACGCAGTGGACCCATCGCCGTCGCGGACCCGAGCGCATTGCCCCTCCCCCCGTGCCCGAGACCGGGCCGAGCCGCAGGATAATGTCGCGCCCGGAGATTGCAAGGGGACTTGGGACGGAATACCGCCGTCAGGCGGCCGTGTTGGAGTCCCGCTTTTAAGCGGTCTGTAACCTGCCCGCCACGGGAGGGCGGCGAACCGAGTCTTCGAGGGTTCGCCTTCGTGGGTGACGGCTTCACGCCCCCGGGGTCGGACCCTCGAAGACTCGGTCCTCTTGGGCCTTGTGGGTGAGCGTTCTCAGACCGCTTAAAAGCGGGACTCCAACACGACCGCCTGGCGGCGGTCATCCACGGTCACGACGCTGTCACCGTGAAGGTCATATCGACCGTCGCCCCGACCTTGTCGGTGGCGCGGACGGTGATGGTCGCGGCGCCGGTCTGGCCGGCCACGCGGGTCACGGTCAGGCGGTCGTGGACGAGGGTGGCCGTCACCGCCGCCGAGTTGGTGTTGTTCACGACCGTGTAGCTCAAGACTTCCGGCTGGCTCACGATGGCCGCGCCGGTGATGGCGGCGTAGTTCGCGATCGTCGTGTCGGTCGGGAAGGCCGTCCCCGTGTAGTTCCGCAGCGGCAGCGAGTCAAACGCGGAGTTCGTCGAACTCTTGTTCTGCGTCGGGATGGCGGCCAAGGCGTCCACCACCGCTTGGTCGGCGGCCGCGGACACCTTGCCGAACACCGTGAACCCGCCGTTCTGGGCGTCGAGGTTCGCGGCGTTGTTCCCCAAGTTGAAGAAGAACTGGTCCGTGGCGCTGTTCGGGTCGCCGCCCAGTTTCGCCATCGCGACCGTGCCGCGCAGGTTGGAGCGGTTCACGACGTCCGGCTCGTTCTGCACCGCCGGGTCGGCCGGGACGGTCGTGATGCTCGGCGTGCCGGCCCCGTTGAATTTGAACCCGCCCCCTTGAATCACGAAGTTCGACACCGAGCGGTGGAAGATTGAGTTCGTGTAGTCGCCATCGTTCACATAGTTCAGGAAGTTGGCCACCGTCCGCGGGGCCTGCTTATCGAACAGATCGACGTTCACGTCCCCCAGCGTCGTGTGGAACCTCAACTTAGTGCTGGCCAAGTCAGCGTCCGTGAACTTGCCGGACAAGTCGATGGTCTGCGTCGTCGCCGCGGACGACAGGGCGACGGCCGCCTGCTGGCTGCCGATCGTCGGGGCCGTGTTGCTCGCGGAGGTCCGCGTGAGCGACCCCGTGGCTTGGCTGGTATTCGCCCCCGTCCCGGCCTTCACGGTGAACGTGTTCGACCCGACCGTCAGCGGCACGGCGCTGAACGTGAACGCCCCGGCGCCGTCCGACGTGGTCGTGGCCCCGGTCTCGACAATCGTCACGGGCGTCGTGGCCGAGGTCGTCCCCTTGATGACGGCCGTGGTCTCCGTCGTCGTCCCGCCGGTGACGGCCGTCGTGCCGGCGGCGTTGAAGAAGTTCACCGTCGGCGTCGTCGGCCCGGCCCCGGTGCGGGTAATGGTGGCCACGGCTTGGCTCGTGCTCGTCCCCGTGCCGGCTTGGATCGTGAACGTGTTGGAGCCGACCGTCAGCGGCAGGGCCGACACGGTGAACGCCCCCGAGGCGTCCGACGTGGCGGTGGCCCCCGTCTCGACGATGGTGACGGCCGTGTTGGCCGAGGTCGTCCCCTTGATGACGCCCGTCGCGTCGGTGGTGGTCGCGTTGGTCAGCACCGTCGTGCCGGCGGCGTTGTACAGCAGGAACGTCGGCGTTGCCGGGGCGGCCGCCGCGCGAGTCAGCGTCGCGGCGGTCTGGTTCGTGTTGGTCCCGACGCCCGCCTTGACCGTGAACGTGCTGGTCCCCGTCGGCACGGGGACGGCAGAGAAGGTGTAGGCCCCGGACCCATTCGAGGTCGTGGTCGCCCCGGTCTCGACGAGCGTCACGGGCGTGGCCGCGGACGTGACCCCCTTGACGGTGGCCGTGGTCTCGGTCGTCGTGCCGCTGGTCAGTTGCGTGGTGCCGGCGGCGTTGAAGAACGTCACGGTCGGCGAGAGGGGAAGCGTCGCCGGGGCGGCGTCGGCCCGCGTGACCGTCCCGGCGACTTGCCGGGCCGTCCCGTCGGTCCCGGCCGCCCGCACGGTGAACGTGTTCGCCCCGACGGCGACCGGGACGGCGGCGAACTCGTACGCCCCGGACGCGTCCGCCGTGACCATGTCGGCGGTTTCGACAATCTTCACGTCGGCGTTCGCCGTGGTGACGCCCTTAATCGTGACCGTGACCTCCGCCGTCGTCCCGCCGACGAGGGCGGTGTCCCCGGCCGCGTTGAAGAACGTCACCGTCGGGGCCGCCGGCGTGGCCGCCGTGGCCGTGCCGGTGAGCGTCTTGACGGTTTGCCGCGTCGTCGCGTCGTCGCCGGTGGCTTGGATCGTGTACGTGTTGGTCCCGACGACCACGGGGACGTCGTCGAATTCAAACGCCCCGGCGTTGTCCGCGACGGCGGTGCCGCCGGTTTCTTTCAGCGTCAGCGTGGCCAACGCCGTCGTCGTCCCCTTAATGGTGACGGTCCCTTCGTTCGTGCTGTTGCCGGTGACGGCCGTGGTCGTATCCGCCTTGAAGAAATTGCCGGTCGGCGCCGTCGGCGTGGCGGCGGTGGCCGTCCCGGTGAGTGTCCCCGTGGCTTGGCTGGTGGCCGCGCCCGTGCCGGCCTTCACGGTGAACGTGTTCGCCCCGACGATGACCGGCACGTCGTTGAACTCATAGGCCCCGCTCGCGTCGGACGTGGCGGTGTCCGCGGTTTGAACGAGCGTCACGGCCGTATTGGCCGAGGTCATCCCCTTGATGGTGACGGTCCCCTCGTTCGTGCTGTTGCCGGTGACGGCCGTGGTCGTGTCCGCCTTGAAGAACGTCACCGTCGGCGTGGTCGGGGCGGTGGCCGCGGCCGTCCGCGTGAGGGACGCGGTGGTTTGGCTCGTGGCCGTGCCCGTCCCGGCTTTGACGGTGAACGGGTTGGCCCCGGTCGTCAGCGGGACCGCCGAGAATGTATACGCCCCGGAAGCGTCCGACGTGGCGATGGCCCCGGTCTGAGTAATCGTCACCGGCGTGCTCGCCGTGGTCGTCCCCTTGATGACGGTCGTGGCCTCCGCCGTCGAACCGCCGGTCAGGGCGGTGGTGCCGGCCGCGTTGAAGAAGGTCACGGTCGGGGCCGTCGGCGTGGTGGGCGTCGCCGAACCGCGAGTGATCGTGGCGACCGCTTGGCTGGTGTTCGTCCCCGTGCCGGCCTTGACCGTCAGCGTGTTCGCGCCCACGGTCAGCGGCACGGCCGAGAAGGTGAACGCCCCCGCGACATCGGACGTGGCCGTCGCCCCGGTTTCGACAATGGTGACGGCCGTGTTGGCCGAAGTTGTCCCCTTGATGGTGGCCGTGGTTTCCGTCGTCGCCCCGTTGACTAGGGCCGTGGTCCCGGCCGCGTTGAACAGCGACAACACCGGCGTCGTCGGCGCCGTGGCCGAGGTGCGCGTGATGGTGGCGACGGCTTGACTGGTGTTCGTCCCCGTGCCGGCCTTCACCGTGAGCGTATTCGTCCCGACGGTCAAGGGGACGGCCGAGAACGTGAACGCCCCGGAGGCGTCCGACGTGGCGGTGGCCCCGGTCTCGACAATCGTGACGGCGGTGTTGGCCGAGGTTGTTCCCTTGACGGTGGCGGTGGCCTCCGTGGTGGCCCCGTTCACCAAGGCCGTCGTGCCGGCGGCGTTGAACAGCGACAGCACGGGCGTCGTCGGCGTTGTGGCCCCGCTGCGCGTAATCGTGGCAATGGCTTGGCTGACGTTCGTGCCCGTGCCGGCCTTGACGGTGAGCGTGTTCGCCCCGGTCGTCAGCGGCACCCCCGAGAACGTGAACGCCCCGGCCCCGTCGGATGTGGCCGTCGCCCCGGTCTGCACGATGGCGACGGGCGTGTTCGCCGTCGTCGTGCCTTTGATGACCGCCGTCGCGTCCGTCGTGGCCCCGTTGACGAGGGCCGTCGTCCCGGCGGCGTTGAACAGCGACAGCACCGGCGGCGTCGGGATGGTGGTGTCGGTGGTCGTTCGCGTGACGGTGCCGACGGTCTGACTGGTGTTGGTTCCGGTCCCGGCCTTCACGGTGAACTGGTTCGTGCCGACGACGACCGGGACGGCCGAGAACGTGTACGCCCCCCCGCCGTCGGACGTGGTCGTGGCGCCCGTTTCGACGATGGTCACGGCCGTGGTGGCCGACGTCGTGCCCTTGATGGTGGCGGTGGTCTCCGCGGTCGAGTTGCCGGTCAGGGCCGTCGTGCCGGCCGCGTTGAAGAAGTTGACGGTCGGGGCCGTCGGCGTCGTCGGCGTCGAACCCGTCGGGGCGGCCGGGAACGTCGGCGTGCCGCCCACGCCGACAGCTTGCGTCCGGTACGTGGACGAGAGGAAACTCTGCAAGGTCACGGCAGACGGGCCGGCATTCACGCGGCTAAATGCCGTGTCGCCGGTGACGCCGGCCGCGGTGTCCGTGGACACGAGCCGCGACGCCGGGAGGAAGACCGCCCCGGACGGGACGGTCGCCGTGATCGACATGGTGGCCGACGCCCCGGCCGCGAGCGTGCCGACGGTCCACTCCTTGGTCGTGGAATCAAACCCCGTGCCGGCCGAAGAGACGAAGGTCAGGCCGTCCAAGTTGACGGACGCGGCCACGTTGTTGATCGCCTGAGCGCCGGGGTTCTTGGCCGTGTAGGTGATCGTCACCTGCTCGCCGGCCTTGGCCCGCGGGGTGTTCACGGATTGCGTGAGCGTCAGGACCGGGGCCTTCACGTCCGCGAAGGCGTAGCCCGTGCTGGCCGCCGCGGAGGCGGTGAGGTCAATGCCCGTGAACGAGCCGTTGGCCGTGGAGGCCGCCGCCGGGGTGCCGTTCTTGAGCGTGCCGCGGACGAAGCCGGCCTTCGGCGTCTCGGCGACGTTGTAACTGCCGGAAGTCAGCCCGGTGAACAGGTACGAGCCGTCGGCCTTGGTGGCGGCCGTCCTGGCGGTGATGGCCGATCCGGTGAGGGCGGACGTGCCGGTGAGCGTGACTGTCACCCCGGCAATGCCCTTTTCACCCGTGTCCTGAGTACCGTTGCCGTTGGCGTCGTTGAAGACTTTGCCGCCGCTGGAGAGGGCGTTGGGCACTTCGCCGAACGTGTAGCCGGTCGCCGCTTGGTCGGCCGTGAGCGTAATGCCGGTGACGGTGTTCGTGGACCCGGCCGTCCCGAGGGCCGTGCCCGCCGTGGACTTCCCGGCGGCCGTGCCCGTCGGGGCGACGGCCGTGAGGGTGTAGGTGCCGGCGGCCAAACTGGGGACGATGAAATTGCCCGTCGCGTTGGTCGTGACCGTCACCGGGGCGGTGAGGGCGCCGCCCGTCACGCGGACGGTGACTCCCGCGATCGGGGCGTCCGGGGCGTTGGACGCCCCGTTGTTGTTGAAGTCCCGGAAGACATTCCCGGCGATGGAGGCCGGGACTTCGCGGAGTTCCAGAGATTCCACCCGCAAGCGGGGGCGGGAAACGGGCAAGGCTTGACGAACGGAGCGGCGAAAGAGCCGGGCAGCCCACTTCATGGAACACCTAGGAAGAGTCAACTATGTGGTTCGGAGGGTCCGACGGCGCGCACCGCCCGCAGGGGGTGGCCGTTCGGCCATTATACCCAGTCCGGCAAGCGGTTGGGACGTTTTTGAAAGGAAGGATTATTCGCGCCGTCCGATAAAACCGGTTTCCGGGAATACGCGGGTATCCGCGTTAGCACTTGTAGGAATAAGGCAGTAGTTGCCGCTGTCGGACGGCCGTAAATGCCTTCTCAAACACGGAGTCATCGATCCCCAGCCGTAGGACGAACACGCTGGCGTCGAAAGCGAACCTTGGGGGCTTCGGTGGCCCGCCCGCGAGGCCGGAGGGGGACGGTGGTCGCTGCTCTTCGACCGTCACGCGGTGTAACTGTCCGTGCGAGATTTTCGGGTCCCCGTCGGCGTGCGTCATGCCCGGCGGGGGCGGTCCGGGGGACGGCGGCCGGAACGGTTGCGGGTAGATGGCCGGGTCGTGGGCTTCGATGTCCACGACCTTGCAGAACGGGTGTTCGATGAATCGCCCGGGGCCGCCGGCCTTCAGGACTTCCAAGACGAGCAGGGCCAGGAAGCGGTTGAGTGGGTAGCAGTGGACGTAAAAGTCGTGCTTGTGAACGAATCGCAGTTCGTCGGGCAAGTCGGCGCGAAGGCGACTTCGGACGAACGCCCAGACACTCGGCCCGGTGGCGGGATTGCCCAGGAGCCGGCGGACGACGGCGGCCATGCCGGCGTGAATCCGCTGAAGGTATGCGGTGTCGTGCGCGTCCTGGGAGCCGGCGAGGAAGTCGCGGTTGGCGTCGTCGATGAGTTGTTTCACGTCGCACAGGTCTTGGATAGCCCGCTTGGCGACGGCGCCGCGGCGACGGCGGGGCGCGCGACCCGCGACGTCGCGCCGCAAGGCCCGGTAAAAATTCGCGGCGTAAAAGCCGCCGCCGGCGTCCGGCTTCAGCACGAGGCGCAACAGGTCTTGCAACGCCCCGTCGCCCGCCCCGGCCACCAACACCTTGTACGGCGTCCCCTTTGCGACGGCGCAGCGCGGCCGGTCGTACTTGTCGGTTTCCCAAAAGCGGTACCCGCGGACAATGTAAGACGGTTGGGACGGGTCGTGCTTGGGGGCGGACGGGTCTTTCGGGTTCGGGTCGTTGTGGATCAGGTAACACCGCTCCTCGCCGACGCCAACGGTGTTCAGAACCGCTTGGGCTGTCACGGTCGCGCGGAAGGCCCCGGCCGGGTCTGAGATGACGACGGGAACGCTCACGCTCGCCGTCCCCGCGGCCGGGATCGCGGCGACGCATCGCGACTGTCGGTAGACCGTGATGTCCTTCTGGCGCTGGTATTTTTTGAAGCGCGCTTTTAACGTGTTGGCCACCGATTTCGCCAACCCCCGGGTCCACGGGACGGCGGAACTGGGC
>JAYUGD010000990.1:0-9417 GCA_043767785.1 Zavarzinella sp.
CATTTTGAATTTGGTTTTCCTTGGCGTCGTGGCGCCTTGGCGGTTTATCACTTTTTAGTGAAAACAAACCAGCGGGCCGGCGGGGCGATTCTTGGCCCACTCGTTGGTGACGACCGCCCACCCGTTTCAGGTCGCGGTCGATCCCGTCGGGACGGCTGGCGCCCGTTGCTGACTCCCCCGCCGGTTGCCATTTGCTTGGGGTCTTGGAGCAAGATCAAGACCGTCGGGACCGAAGGAAGTTCCGGGGGCGGCGCTGGGGCGCTTGATTTGGGTGCAATATTCGCTGCCCCTGCCGCAGAGCATGCGAGCCGTTCAGGTGAATGCCGTCCCCGTCTTTTCGGCGACCGCACGGCCCACCAGTTCGCCGCCAGTCGCATCGAACTCCCAGTGAACGCCGAGGAAAATCCGGCTGATGCTGTTCTGCTCGATCGCCTCCTTCAGCGTGAACGTTTGTTCCCACTGCGGGCGGGTCACACCTTTGTTGTCGGTGGTCGCGCCGTTGAACTCGCCGGACACGAACTTCACGGACACGTCCTTCGGCTTCTTGCCGAGCAACTTCGCGGCCGTCTCGAAGCACGCCGTCCCGAACGTCGCATGCCCCGACGGGTACGCCGGGAAGTTCGGGGTGAAGTTGTCGGTCTGGGCGAGTGGTCCGATAACCGGTCCCGGGATCGGGTTGCTTCGCGGCGCGCCGAGCGGCCGCCAGAACGGGTTGCCGGGGATCTTTCGCAAGGTGTTGCCGTCCCCCGCCCCGGTTGGTCCCCAACCGGCATCCGCCTCGCGGATGCCCACGATCGGCCGCCACACGTCGTACTCGTACTTCCAGTGCCACGCGGCGATCCCGGCGTCGGCCATGGCCGCGTTGATGGCCGTCAGCAGGCGAATTCGTTTGGGATGCGACAAGGTCTTGTCTTTCAAGGCGGGGATTTCCCGAACGACCTGGTTATACAGCCGCGGCGGGGTGCCGAGTTTGTTCGCCCCGTCGTATGCCCAGAAAATGCCCACGGCCGCCATGTGCCGGGCCTTGGCGTTCCGCTCGGTCAGGTTCGCGCTGCCGTTCTCGTACACTTGCTTGTAGGCATCGGCGTACGGCTGGCTGTTCAAGGCCGGCGGCGGGCCGAGTGGTGCGTCCGTTGCGACGTCACCGATCACGAACGGGCGGACCGCGCCCCAGGTGCGGCCGAGCGTCTTTTGAGCAGGATTGAACGGATCCGGGCGGTGCCGCCCGGGGGCGTTATCGTAGTTCGTGTCTTCCTGGGGGTTGGCCGACCCGTCGCCGGCGCGGGCGTTGACCCATGCGTCGCCGACGAGCATACCAAACGCGACCAGGACCGGATCGAAGCCCGAGTGCATCGGGCGAAGCATCGCAATCGTGGCGCCGAAGTCCGGGTAAAGTCGTTCCGCCGCGCGGAATCCGGCGGCGAGCAGCGCCACTGTGCCGGCCGCATCGTCGGACGCGCTGCCGGCCGGCTTCGGCGGCAACCCGCTCAGCATGGCCGGGAATGCGGCCGTCACCTGCGCGTAAGCGTCGTGGGCCGCGAGGTGAATAATCGCCATTGCGCGAGCCGTCTTCGTCGGCCCGCCGTTATTCGCCACCGAGGCGTGGCCGTTGCTGAAGTCGTCGGCGACGAGCCGCATCGACAGGTCGTTGATGATTTCGATACTCACAGGCGAACTCCTTTGGGTTAATGATTCAGGAACCGGAAGTCTGGCCCCTTAATTCCGGGGCCTTCGCCGACGAAGATCCCGGCGTTCAGAAGGTCCAAGGCTTTGGTACTCAGCGTGGTATCCATCGCGAGGATCGCGCGAGAAAGCCGAGGGGGATCCCCCACCGCCCACGCGTCGTGCAGGAGCTTGAGCATGGCCGTGTACTCGCGGTCGAAGGCGTCCGATTCCGGATAGCCGCCGGGCGGCACCTCCGCCATGAGGTAGAGGTCGTCCGGCCGCGGGAAGGGCAACGGGTCGCCCGTGAACGACCATCCGGTCGGGGCGGTCGCGTCGGGTTGGAGTTTGTGTTCGGCGTGGATTTGCCCGAACCGATAATAGTGGGCCAATTCCCGCTCGGGCGCGACGGCCTGCTTCCGGCCGTCGGTGAACGGCGAGGTCGATGTTCCCTCGCCCTGTCGCTTGATCAGGTCGATCGCCGTCTGCGCTTCCGGGACCGTGTTGATGACCACCAGATCGGGCAGTAGGGCGGGGGGCTCCGTCGTGAGTTGCCGGTCCGTGGAGAACGTCGGGTTGACCTCCGCGAACGCCTGGCTCATCGCGTCGTAGAACTCGCCGATGGTCGCGAAGCCCGTCCGCGCCCGCAAGGCGAGCGGGTGTTCGGGCAGTTCGATCTGCATGAACTGGTAGACCTGCTCCTTGTTTCCCGGTTCGCCGCGGGAAATGCCGGCTAGGCTGACGATCAGTCCCTCATGGACGTGGCCGGGGAGTTCACCGGGGTACTGCGGGGTGAAATTCGCCGAGTAAATGTTCGGGGTGCCACCCAGGCCCGCCAGCATGTTGCAGGCCAAGCCCATGTGCGCCATTTCTTGGAGCAAAATCTGCTTGAACGTCTGCCGGATGTCGCGGTTGGCCGCCACGCGCTTGAGCGACCAGTACGCGCACAGGTACGGGGGGATCGTGGCCCATTCGAGTCGGACGGCTTCCTGCAGCGCGTAGGCGAGCCACTGTACGTCGCGTTCGGTGGCCGGGACGGTCATTAAACCTTGGACGGACATGATTGGCCCTCGTACTCGATCGTTGGAATCCCGTAAATCGCGGCGGGGGCGCGCGTCGCGCCCCTTCCCGTCCGCTACTTGTGCCCCTCGGAGTGAGCCTGAATCGCCGCCTCTCGCGAGAAGCCTTCGGTCATCGACCCCCGCAACGTCACGACGACGTGGCCCTTCATGAAGTTCATGTGCGGCTGGCAGAAGTACTCGAAGCCCGTCGCGTCACTCGCTTGCGTGAACTCCACGGGGTCGGACGGCTCGTTCTGACCGAGCAACCGGGTCATGAACGCGGGCGCATCGTTCCGCTGGGCGTTGTGCCGTGCGCCGTCGAGGTTCTGCCACTGGATCGAGTCCCCGATTGCGATCACCACCGTCTCCGGTACGAACGCGAAGCCCTGCATCTTCACGACGACTGTGGCCATGTCATCCTCTCCTGTTTGGAAACGTTACCCATCGGCTTCTGCGGCCGAACGCCGGTGTTCAGGTGCCGGGGGACGATGCCCGTTCCGTTTCTGGCGCGGCGAGCCGTTGTGCTCGGCCCGTTGGTTCACTTGGACTGGGGGCGATTGTCGGCCCCCTCATTGGTGACGCCCGCCCACCCGGTCCGGGTCGCGGTCGATCCCGGCGAGACGGCTGGCGCCCGTTGCCGACGCCCCCGCCGGAGGTCTTTTGCTCGGGGCCTTGGAACAAGACCAAGACCGTCGGGACCGATTGACACAACACGCGTGTCCATTTCGACGTGCGTCAATGCTCAACGCCGCCGCCCGAGGAAGTTCCTGGGGGCGGCCGGGTTACGTGTCACAGTTGAGTGTGGTAATCGGTCCTATTTTCCTCGACTGCGGAAACGCCGGCCACTGCAGACAGTGCGGTGACTCCAGCGGCTGGCACACTCCCGGTCAACACCCCGATTTCGCCGAGCGTTTCGGAGAGTACGAACCCCTTCTTTTTGAGGGCACTGGCCACCCGCCCCACGTCCGCCTTGTGCTCGTCGTCGATCATGACCGTGATCTGAACCATCTTCGTACTCATGTGGCACCCGTGAGATTTTTGGCGACCACGCCATTCTACAACGGGCCGGCATTCCGTGATACTGGCCAAGCCGTGGGTCACACGGGAGCTTGGACTAACCCGGCGCCCACGTCGCGGCTCGGCAGCGTCAGCCGGCGGGCGTTCCCGGTGAGCAATTGCCACAGCGCCGGAGCCGTCGCGCCGGCGCGCGATTCCAACCAAAGCGCCGCGATCCCGGCGACGTGCGGCGTGGCCATGCTCGTCCCCGAAATCGTGTGATACCGTGCCGGCCACGGCCGACCGTTGTTGGGAGTGGCCGGCGGCTGCACCGACGCGGGGAACGGTTCCGGAACCGACGAGAACACACCGACCCCCGGACCGGCGATATCCACCCCGCCGCCGTTCGGGTTGATCGCGCCGTTGGAGAACGCCGCCACCCGCAGGTTCGAGTCCAGGGCGGCGACCGCCAGAATCGAAGGGCAGTTCGCCGGCCGACCAACCGGCCGGGGCGGTTCCAGCCGCGCACCGGTCGCCAAGTTCCGACTATCGTTGCCCGCCGCCGCGACGATCAGCGTGCCCGGGTTCGACCGCAGCGCCCGTTGGGCCACGTTCTCGTAGATCGTCGAGAACGCCTCGCCCGGTTGCACCGGCGCGCCCAGAGACATCGAGACTACGCGACACTGGTTCGTGATGGCCCAGTTGATGCCCGCCAGGATGGCGGAGTCGGACCCGGACCCCTGATTGCTGAGTACCTTCCCGACGAAAATCTCGCCCCGGAATGCGCACCCGTACCGCCGCGACCCGCCGGCCGTCTGCTGGAACCCGAGGGCGGTTCCGACGCAGTGCGTCCCGTGGCCGAACAGGTCGTTGACCGTCTGGCCTTGAATGAACGACTGGCTGACTACTGCCCGCCCTACGAAGTCTGGGTGGTCCAAGTCAAGCCCGGTGTCCAGCACGGCCACGCGCACGCCCCGCCCGCTGAACCGCGACTGGTTCACCCGCGTCGCTTGGAGACCCCAGGTGAACTGCGCGGTATCCGTGAACCCGGCCGCGGCGGCCGCATCGACCGCCAACTCGCCGGACGCACTGGTGAGCGAGTCGTATAGGTGGTTGATCGCGTCTTTGTACCCCCGGAGATACTCGAACGGGAACTGGGTAACGGTCGCATCGGCCGGGAAGGTGAGGGCGTACATGATCCGCTCCGGCTCGACGGCCAAGATCGCACCGTCGTCGGCCGCCGCTGCCTGCAGCCCGCCGAACTGGGTCGGGTCGGCATCGACGACCGCGACCTTCAACTTGTCGAGGAAGAACACTTCGGAGGCACCCGCCTCAGCCATCGTGACCGCCCCGCCCTCGTAGTCGGCGGTGTTGCACACTTCGGAGAGGCCGCTGGCGTCCTTGATCGCCTTGAGACCTTCTTTCACCCCGTCCTCGCGGAGCAGGACGAGGTACTTACCGGTGAAATCTCCTCCGGTGACTTCGGTTTCACCTCCCGCGACGGGCGGGGTTGTGGCACCTGTGGTACGGGAACGTGAACGGGCCATGATTGTACCTCTTGGGGCGAGTAATGTTCATTCGTTTTCGTTGCCCCAGAGCGAAGACGAAGTATCTGGCCTAACGACCCAGTTCACCTGCCGGGGCCGCTCGGTGAGTTACGAATCCCAGAAAGCGAACATGCGGCCCCGGTCGGCTACAGCACTTGATTCGTTTCCGGCGCCGAGGATCCCTGCCCCCGCGCGGCTAGGAACTTGAGGCCGCCGTCCGTTGTTTTTCCGCTTTGAAATCGTGGCGTCCGGCGACGATGCCCGTTCCGTGTCTGGCGCGGCGAGCCGTTGTGCTCGGCCCGTTGGTTCACTTGGGCCGGAGGGGCGATTTTCGGCCCACTTGTTGGTGACGACCGACTTGAGTCAATGTTCAACGGAGCCGCCCGGACAAGTTTCTGAGGCGGCGCGCTTCGTCGTACAGCGATTTGCCGCCGCCAGCTTCCTAATGAGCCGAAATCCCGCGAGCCACTGGCACTCCCGCCGCCTCAACTGGTGAATTTACTTCATCAGTTCTGCGTTGAGTTCGGCGAGTTTCGCTCGCGCGGCGAGCGGACCCGGTGCGTTCGCCGGGAAGGCTCTCAAACTTAAGAACCAGACGAACTCCGTGTTGTTCGGCTTGTTACGGGAAAAGTGGCATCGCATACATGATTGGCTGTTCTGGATAAAATTCATCGTCTCCATCGCGGCGTTAGACGTCGTTGTGGCGGTGAGGGCATCGCCCGGAAACGGGTTGCCGGCTGCGGCGGGGTAGGTGGGGCCGGTGGCCGCAGTTGTTGGCCACTGAGTCATGACGAGTTGGTAGTTTTTCCAGACGGTCCCCCGCACGTCAGCATGGCCACGGTAAAGAGCATTGGTGGCCGCAGTCGAGGGAGTGATCCCTTTATTCCGCACCACCTGAGCGGGGGCGGGGGCTGGGTTGGCCCGGGGCGGGTGTGCGAGATCCACGACCGGCGATAGTACGTTCACGCCGGCCGCAGTCGAGACCTGCGGGCCGGTCGGGTCGTTGTAGGTCGGCGTCAGGCCGGCCGGCGCGCCCGCTTCGATGGCCAAGTTATCGACGTGCTCAAACGTGGACCAAATCCACTCCGGCCGTGTGGCGGTGCGGGCGACGATGTGAAGGCCGACCAGGCCCATCGTCTTCCGACTGCCCGTGTGAGTGACTGGGTCGATGAGGACTGCCTCGACAGTGTAGTATCGCTGCAGCAGTGCGTTCTCCTCGGGGAGTTTGAACTCTCGCCACGCCGCTTTGACTTCGACCGATCCAGTAGGGAACGACAAGGGAGCCGCCCCCGCGGCTGGCAAATTTCGCCGCAAGTAGCGCCACGTCGCGGGGGTCGCATCCTCCCCTCGGATCAACTCGTATTGCGTTTGATTCATGGCGATTTCGTACCGCGTGTAGGTCCGGTTGCGGGCAATCAGGGTGCCCGTCGGCACTCCAAGGCCGGCTTGGTTGTAGTGTTCGATGACGGTACCGACTGCCCGGAAGCCGCCTAGGACTTTCGACTTTCCGGCGTTCTCCCATTCGGCCTCGGGGTGCGGTGAGATGGCCGCGAACTCGTTCCATGGACTCGGCCGCGCACCGTTCGGCTGGAGCAGTTCCCAGTCGGCTTTCCAAGTGCCCCAAACGACCTTGGCAGACGCCGCGCCGAAGACCGCAGTCCGATCCGGTACACCGCGAGCATCGGCCTGCGCGGGCCAACTCAACGCGACGAACATCCGCCAGGAGAAGTCATCGAAGAACCGCGTCGGGTCGCTCGTCGCGGGGAACCCAGCGGGAATCGCGACATCCGCCGGCGAGTCTGGGCTCACCGTCGGGCTTGGCGGCGGTGGCGGTTGTGCAGGCAAACGCGTGACGGAAACGGTCAACACACCGAGAGCGATGACGCCCGTCAGACCGATGACTATGAGGTAGCGCATGGGCTAGACTCCGAGAAAGCTGGTCGGGTTCAATTCTCCGGGCAATCCGCGTCGATCCAGTCGCGGATGAAGTCGATCTGGGCCGTCGGCAATGGCGGCCGGTTCAGCGGCATCTGCGGGAAGCCGGGGAGAGTGCCCCGCAGGACTTTCACCAGCGCGGAGCGGTCGCCCCGGTTCGCCCCTGGGTCGGCGATCAGTTGCTCGCCGTAAATCGGCGGCAGCGCCATGAACTGGGCGTAGGGGAGCAGCCAGAAGCGGGCGTGGCCATCGTGCATCGGGTTGAGCGTGCCGGCCGCGTCGTTGAGCAATTGCTGAACCTGGGCGTACCGACCGGGTGCGGCGTTCGACCAGGTGCCAGAGCCACGGAGCACGTCGATCGACGGTGCCCGAAAGCGGTGATTGGCGAACGCCCAGTCGAGTTTCGCCGGCGTGAAGGCCATCCACGCGGCTCGCAGTTCCGCCAGCCGGGCTACCGGCAAGCCGGGATTGGTAGCCACATCGACCGGGGGATCTGCCTCCGTCTGAATCGCCCAAGCCAACGCCATCGAGCGGTTTAGATGCAGCCACCGGCCGGCATTCCCCCCGAGCAACTGCACCGCGCGCATGAAAGCGTGCCACCGCTGATAGCCAACCCAGTTGTCCGGGGTGCCGTCCATCATGTGAATGCGACGACCCGGAGGCCGGGGGGGACGGTTGTCGTTAAGCACGCCCTGCCCGAAATCCTCGAACGCCTCACGGATGGCGTCCTCGTTCTTCAGGTGGGTATCGACGATCCCGAGTTGGAGGGCAGCAAGGTCGAGCATCCCTTGCGCCGCTGGCTGGAGAAGGGCGACGAATGCCGCGGGGTGATCCGGGCGGGCGAAGGAGGTTCGCAACGATTCCGCCACGCTGTCAAAAGTCATGCCGTGTTGGAAGTAGGCTCGGTTCAAGGCATCGCTCATCGCCGGCGTGCGTTGGAACAGTGTTTGGTTGTCGAAGTCGTACCAGAAGTCGATGCTGTCAGCACGGCTCATCGCTCATTCCTCCAAATATTAACAACCATGTTTGTGCGGATAAAATCCTGTTGCTTGGCCTCGCCTGCGACCTTTTTTACTGCCCACGCGATCTGATGAGGTGCAGCGCCGTAGGCGACTTGCTCACGCTGACAGCGCGCTTACAGCGACATCGAGTCGTAGGTGTAGCCCAGAGCCGCTATGTCCAGCAGTTCGTCGTAGGATTCCACCCAAGGATCCATGACGAGATCGGACCCGGTGAGTAGCGGTACGGGCGCCGGGTTCGTCTGCCGCCAGACTTGCCACAATCGGTCGATCTCGGCGTGGTGTAACCAGAACATCGGATCTGTGGGCGACGTGCGGGTATTGTTCATGATGCCGCCGATCCAAGAATGGCCGTGATTGTGGGCGGGCAGGCCGGTTCCGTTCGGCCGCAAGCCCCAGCCTTCAATTCCGTAGGTGAACTTCGTGTAGTCATTCTCCCCGGTCAGACCAGTGTTCTGAATCGAGAACTGGTTCACAAGGATGTCGATATCGGCAGCGTTGGCTTTGGCGGGAGGCGGGGCGTTCTTGCGCGGTGGGGGCGTCAGACCCGAGTTGGGATCCTTGGCGGGCAGGAAACCAGCCAGCCATGCAGGGAAGGAGTCTTGCCAGCGCCAGTAGGGGATGCCGACCTTGTCCGTCGCCGCCGGGCGGAAGATCGCATCAACTCGTTGCAGTTCGCGCTCCAATTCCACCAGATAGCGACGGTGCCACGCCAAGAAGCGATACAGGCCCACCTCGCCCATCGTCCCGTGCATGTTGTGGGACATATCCATGTGATCTTGCGTCAGTTCGAGGTATTTCCCCTCCTCGACCAGACGCACGATGGCGTTTTTGAAGGCGGTCTGCTCAGTGATGGATAGGCTCGCTTGATCCTTGCGGGTGGTTGCCGCGATAGCGGCAGTCGCGCGGGGTAGTCGCGTCGCGTAGGGTGCCGGGCGTACGCGTGTACGCTCATTGTGAGCCTTCGCCAGCGCTTCGAGTTCCTTATGAGGGAAGCCGCGCGCGATGACTTCATCGAACGTCTCGGGATGGTCATGGCCGCTGGGCTGATGCGAAGGATCCACGTCGAGTCTCCTTGCTTGAGATCTAGTGCCGCCGTAAGAATCCATGCAAGCCGTCTGGAAGTGGTTACAGTCAAAATTGACCGCCCACACTCTCACACAAGGGGCTTGCGATGTCTGACACGATTATGGCCGT
>JAYUGD010000991.1:0-9399 GCA_043767785.1 Zavarzinella sp.
GACGCTTCACGCGCGGGGAATGATGTTTGCGGCAGGTTGCCAACCCGATGCCTGACAGCATCGGCTCGCCTTGTTCGTGGTTCAACCCGATGTCTGACGGCATCGGCTCGCCCGGACTCTGGATTTCGCGTTGCGGCGAATCGACTACACTAATCCCATGCTCCTCGACCTCCTCACCGGCAACATTCTCTCCCGCCGGCTCGCCAGCCGGGTCGCCGGCCGCTTCGCCAAGCGGCGCGTCCGCTAGTTGGACGCCCTTGATGTCCCAGCCGTGCAAGAAGGCATCCTGCTCGACCTCGTCCGCAAGGCGGCCGGCACGCGCTTTGGCAAGGACCACGGGTTTGACCGCATCGCCAACGTCACCGACTACCAGAAGGCCGTCCCGGTGCGGACGTATGAGGACTTCTGGACGCAGTATTGGCAGGCGGTTTACCCGAAGCTCGAAGGGGCGACGTGGCCGGACCCAATCCCGTACTACGCCCTGTCGTCGGGGACGACGAGCGGGGCCACCAAGTACATTCCGATCAGCAAGGAGATGCTGGCCTCCAACCGCAAGGGGGCGGTCACGCTGGTGTCGCTGTACCGCAGCGTCGTGCCGCGGGCGTACCTGATGAGGGGGCAGTTCTTCTTCCTCGGCGGCAACACGGACATGCGCGTGGAGTCGAACGGCAGCCGGGCCGGCGACCTGAGCGCCGTCGCGGCCATTGAAATTTCCAAGCTGACGAACCCGTACACCTTCCCGCCGCGCGCGCTGTCCGACATCGCGGACTGGAACGTCAAGGTTGTGAAACTGGCCGAGGCCAGCGCCCACCTCAACATCACCGGCATCAGCGGCGTGCCGGCGTGGATGCTCGTGCTGTTCGACCGGCTCAAGCAGGTGACGGGCAAGTCGAGCGTCCGCGAGATTTGGCCGAAGCTGGAGCTCGTCATCCACGGCGGCACCAAGTTCGACGCCTACCGCGATCAGTTCCGCCGCGAGTTGGGGCCGGACGTGCGCTTCCAGGAAGTGTACCCGTGTTCCGAGGGCTTCATCGCCGCCGAAGACCCGCGGTACGACATGCTCCGCGTCGTGCCGGACAACGGCATCTTCTTCGAGTTCATCCCGATGGGCGAACTCGAAGACGGCAAGCTCAAGAGTGACCGCCCCGTCCGGCACACGCTCGCCACGGTCGAGACCGGGCAGGAGTACGCCGTCTGCCTGACGACGTGCGCCGGCCTGTGGGCGTACATGCTCGGCGACACGGTGATGTTCGAGAAGCGCGACCCGCCGCTGATGCGCTTCACCGGGCGAACGAAGTATTTTCTCTCGGCGTTCGGCGAACACCTCATCAGCGAAGAGTTGGAGAAGGGCATCGCCGCCGCGTGCCAGGCCACCGGCAGTTCCTTCGCCGAGTTCCACGCCGGCCCGGTCTTCCCGACGGAGCCGAACAAGCCGGGCCACCACCGCTACCTGCTAGAGTTCACTGGCGCTCCCCCCGCGGACCTACCGAAGTTCGCGGACGTGCTGGACGCCACGCTAAACAAGCTGAACGAAGACTACGAGGCCCACCGCAAGAACGACCTGAGCATGTTGAAGCCGGAAATCATCGTGGTCAAGCCCGGCGGCTTCCTCCGCTGGATGCTGGCCCACGGCAAGACCCCGCCCCAGCACAAAGTCCCCCGCATGGACAACGGCGGCGAGCAGACCAAGGCCATCTTGGGCTGGCTCAAGGAGCGCGGGGAACTGGTGTAGCGGGCGGGCGGCCGGACTCGATTCGGGAATACGTTTCATGGTGTTGCAGGACCACTTTCATCCGCCGTTGAGCGAACAGCGACAATGGCGCTCACTTCTTCATGCGTGGGCGACGTATCTGTCATCCCAGATCAACGTGTGCTTGCCGACGGCGTACTTTGCCGCGCCCAGAATCCATTGCGGCATAAAGATCGACGTGGCCGCCTGCCGGGACGGCGAGCCGACGCCCCAACCGTCGCTGTGGGCGCCCGCGCCGCCGCGGCAATCCATCGCCCTGCCCATGTTGGAAAACATCGTTGAGATTGGCATCTTCCACCAGGAAGGCGGTGTCGAGTTGGTCGGGGCGGTCGAGTTGGTCAGCCCGGCCAACAAAGACCGGCCGGACACGCGGGACGCTTTCCTCAACAAGTGCCTGACGTACTTGCAACGCGGCGTCGGCCTCGTGATCGTGGACGTGGTCACGAGTCGGACGGCCAATCTGCATCTCGAATTATTGGCCCGGCTCGGCGAGGAAAACCCGGCGGCGCCGTCGCCACTGTACGCCGCCGCTTACCGGCCAGTCGAGCGCGACGGCTCGCACACATTGGACATTTGGCGGGAAGACCTACGACTCGGCGGCGACTTGCCGACGATGCCCCTCTGGCTCCGTGGCGACCTCTGCATCCCCGTGGACTTGGCGGGGACGTATGACCGTACCTGTCGGGAGCAACGGGTGCCGACGGTCGAAGTTTAGTTGCAAGAATAGCGGATCAACTCGCCTCGGCCGGGGCCGAAATCTCACGCAGCAACTGCTTCGCCGCCTTGAACGCGGTGCGGAGCATGGTCACGCGCACATCCATTTGGCCGTCGGTGAAGAATTTCCCCGGCTCGGCCCGCGCCAACCCCGCCAACTCGATGGTCAGCGGCAGGATGGACATGAATTCCTTCAATTTGGCCTGTTGGCGCTCGGCGTCGGTGGACATGGTCGGTCTCGCAGGAACTGACGGATGGGAAACCTCACTGCCGATTATAATACGCCCTTGGTGGACGGGACACCGCTCCCCCGCGGGTCGGCCTCCGTGGCGGCCCGCAGCGCTTGGGCGACGGCTTTGAAGACCGCCTCCACAATGTGGTGCGTGTTCTTGCCGTGGTGGATGATGACGTGCAGGGTGAACGCCCCGGCCGACGACGCGGCCCGCCAGAACTCCTCCGCGAGGCTGGAGTGGAACGTGCCGAGCGTCTCGTTCGGCACCTCGCCCATCCAGACCAAGAACGGCCGGCCGCTGAGATCGACGGCCGCGGTCACGAGCGTTTCGTCCATCGGCACGGTCGCGCTGCCGTAACGGCGGATGCCGGCCTTGTCGCCGAGGGCTTGACCGAGGCACTTGCCGAGGCAGATGCCCACGTCTTCGACTGTGTGGTGGGCGTCGATGTGCAGGTCGCCCTGGCACTTAGCGGTGAGGTCGAACAGGCCGTGCTTGGCGAGGTGCGTCAGCATGTGGTCGAAGAAGCCGACGCCCGTGGCGAGGTCGGACTTGCCGGAGCCGTCGAGGTCGAGCGCCAGCTCGATCTTGGTCTCCTTGGTCTCCCGGCGAATCTTGGCTTGGCGCGGCATGGGTGAAAATTCCAGTCAAGAGCAAGTGGCCGCAAAGCCCAGGGACGGCCGTCCCTGGGCTTTCTCAATTAAACAATCGCCCGCAACTCATCCATTAAACGCCCGGCGTCTGTGTCCGTGCCCACGGAGATGCGCAGACCGTCCCCGTACCCGGCGTAGTTCATGTAGCGCACGAGGATTTTGCGGTCTTTGAGCGCCTCGTAGAGCGGCTTCACCGGCCGGTCCGTCCGGCGGGTCCACAGGAAGTTCGCTTGGCTCGGCGTGACCTCAAAGCCCAACGCCGCAAGGTCAACCGCCATGCGGGAGCGCGTGGCGAGGATATTGGCCCGGCATTCCGCCAAGTACGCTTGGTCTTGGATGGCCCCGGTGGCGGCGGCCAAGCTTAGCACGTCGCAGTTGTACGAGTCCTTCACCTTGAGCAATTCGCGGATCACGGCCGGGTCGGCGACGGCGTAGCCGAAGCGAATGCCCGCGAGGGCGTAGCTCTTGCTCAGGGTCCGCGTGACGATGATCTTATCGGACGCTAACCGCAAGCCGTTGGTCTCGGCGAAGTCCGCATACGCCTCATCCAGTACCAGCGCGCCGACTTCGTCGGCCAATCGCTTCACGCGATCAAGCGGGACACAGGTTCCGGACGGGGAGTTCGGGTTCGCCAGGAACGTCAGGTCGGCGGCCGGCTCCGGCCACTCGTCCGGCAGTTGCCAGTCCGCGGTGAACGGCACGGTGCGGAAATTCGCCCCCTGAATCTCGGCGAGGCTCTTGTAGAGGATGTAACTCGGGGCCGGCGAGACGATCAGCCCCCCCTCGGGGACGAACGTCCGCGTCAGGATGGTCAGGATGTCGTCCGACCCGTTGCCGATCAGGATGGCGTCGGGGTCGATGCCCAAGACCTTCGCGGCCGCTTGCCGGAACGTGGTTCCCGACGGCTCCGGGTATTTGCGCAGGCGGTCGCCGGTGAGGTGGGCGCGGACGGCCTCGAACACCGCGGGGGACGGCGGGTACGGGCTTTCGTTGGTGTTCAGCTTCAGGAATTCGCCGTCGCGGGGCTGCTCGCCGGGGACGTACCCCGCCATGCCCCGGACGGCCTGACGAATGCCGGCCATGTCACTTCTTCAGTTTCGCGGCGGCGGCGGCCGCCTTCTTGGAGGGGCGCAACTGCAACGGCCGGTCCGTCAGCCGGGCCGAGACACTGGCGGCGTGGGCGGTCAGCCCTTCCTTGTTGGCGATGGCGATCACGTCGTCCGCGATCGTCCGCAGGCCGGTGCGCGTGAAGTTCATCACGCTCGTCCGCCGGCGGAAGTCGTTCACCGTCAGGCCGCTGGCGAACCGGGCGGTCCCGCCGGTCGGCAGCACGTGGGACGGCCCGGCCGCGTAGTCGCCGATGGCGACCGGCGTGAACGGCCCGAGGAAAATGGCGCCGGCGCAGTCGATCTTTTCGCCGAAGGCCTCCGGGTCGCGGGTCTGGACGTGCAGGTGTTCCGGGGCCAGTTCGTTGATGACCTTGATGGCCTCCTCGCGGTCCCGCACCACGACGAACGCCCCGTACTCTTCGAGGCACGTCTTGGCCTCTTCGCCCCGTTCCAACAGGGCGAGAGCCTTGTTCATCGACCGCTCGACTTCGTTCGGCAAATCGACGTGCCACGTCACCAAGATGGCGACGCCGGGGGAGTGCTCGGCCTGGGCGATCATGTCGAGGGCGACGAAGTCCGGCTGGGCCGACTCGTCGGCGGCGATCACGATCTCGCTCGGGCCGGCGAGGCAGTCGATGGCCACTTGGCCGAAGACGTACTTCTTGGCCAGCGTGACGAAGATGTTCCCCGGGCCGACGATCATGTCCACGGGGGCGATGCCGTCCACGCCGTAGGCGAGGGCGGCGACGCCCTGGGCGCCGCCCATGCGGTAGACTTCCTTGACGCCGAGCATGTGGCAGACGGCCTGCATGTCCGGGTTGTTGGCCCCGTTGTCCGTCGGCGGCATCATTACCACGATTTCGGGGACCTCGGCCGCCTGGGCCGGGCAGACCGTCATCATCAGCGTGGACGGGTAGGCGGCGGCCCCGCCGGGGACGCAGATGCCGACGCGCTTCAGCGGCCGGTGCCGCAGTTGCAGCTCGTAGTGTTCCGAAATGGGGAGCAGGGCGTCCTTGTTGAGCAGCCCGATTTGGAACTGGAGAATGTTGTCCCGCACGCGCCGCAGGGAGTCCAAGAAGTCTTGGTCGGCGGCGGCGTAGGAGGCGGCCATCTCGTCCGCGGAGACGCGCAGCCCGCGGGCGGTCAGCTTCACCTTGTCGAATTGTTCGGTGTAGCTCAGGAGGGCCGACATGCCTTTCTGGCGCACGTCGTTGCACACCCGCTCCACGACCTTGACGGGCGGGAGGGACTCCCCGAAGACGGCTTGCGTCAGCTTGCGGCTGGCGGGCGAAACGACGTTCGCCTGCTCCGCGAAGGGGTTTTTCAGGGCGGCCAGTTGCTTGGCGGCCTGCGGGTTGGCTGTGTCAATGCGCCGGACCTTCAACGTCGGCATTTCGAGCCCTCAACGGGTGTCATTCAATGGTGTCAGCAGGGCGGGCAAACGCGAGGCGTCACCCTAAGTCCTTGGGATGTGTCGTCTTCGAGTTCGTCCGGAATCCCCAGAAAGATCACAATATACGGAACCCCCGGGCCGATTGCAAGGAGCTGTTTTTGTGCCCATGAAAGCCCGGGGACGGCCGTCCTTGGGCTTTCTGGGTTATCTCGCTCCCAAATCCGGAACCGGGAACTTGGAAGACACTTCACACCTCCGAGAATACACCCGCATCACCCCCGGCCCCCGGCACGAATGAACCCTCCCCCGCCCGCCGCCCGCCCGTCGCCGGCCTTCCTCGCCTCCGGCTTGGGGGACCGAATCCTCTTGGGCGCGTTGGCGGCCCTGATTGTTGCCCGCCCGCTCGTCCACGGCGACGACCCCGGCCGGTTGCGGCTGACGACGCCGGGGGGGGCGCTGTCGTTCAACTTGTGCGTGTGGCTGGTTGTGCTAGGCCTGACGGCTTGGCGGTTCGTGTCCGTGCGAGGAACTTCGGGGGGAGGACTGTTCGGAATCGCGCTAATGGCGTTGTGCTTGTCCAATGTTGGAATTTATGAGAACGCATATAAGAGGCCGGCGACGCTGATTGTTTGGGAGTTCTTAGCCTTAATTGCGGCCTTCGTCATTGCGGTGCAATTGGGACAGCGGGCGGCAGATCGCCGCGGATTGATGAATGTTCTGCTGGCTTCCGCAGTAAGTGTGGCAGCCATTGGAATCGTGCAGCGATTGGGCCCTATATTGGGCATGCCGAGTACGGAACCTGTGATTACGGACACGAGGCCCGGACTCGCCGGTGATGACGAGTTCCAACCGCAACTCAACTCGGCGACTACGTCTGTTGGCTTGGTTCACGGGACGCTGGAGTCTCCGGAAACTTATCTGGTTTTTCTGTTGCTCTCCTTGCCCTCGGCGCTCCTCATGGCACGGGCCTCGGGCAGTCGATTCAAGGTCGTATTGCCTGTGCTTCTGATTTGCGGCGTGCTAGCCGTCTTCGTCGGTTCCCCCTTTTCCAACAACACCCCGACCAGCCTTTCCGAAGGGGTGCGCATCTTGAGGGAGTCTTCCAGTTGGGGTTGCGGGCCGGGGAATTTCTCGCGGGCCGCGACGGACGGCAGTGTCGCCAGTGGGTCCGCGTGGCTAACATTGATGGCAACGTTTGGCGTGGTTGCCGCCTTGATAATTTTCGGCGGCTGCGGGGTTTTCTTGCTTCTTGCCGCGTGGGTCGTCGGCTCCAGACGGACTATCGAAACGCAACGAGAGTCAGAGGAGCCTGCCGCCGGAACGCGGTGGGAGTTTTATCTCGGCGGCATCGCGGGCTTACTCGCGGGCTTTATTTGGGCAGTTGGTCAAATGGCCGCGGAATCGCCGGTATGGGAGGTGTACAAGATCGGCGGGTATGCCATTGGCCGCGGGATCATCTGGCTGGCGGCGTTCGGAACTTTGGAACGGCTGCGACCCAACCCGATGTCCCTGCGCCGGGCCATGCTGTGGGGATTTGGTGTCGTCATCCTAGCCGGGTTTTTCACAGAGGCGGCGCTTTCCCCAGCCGTTCTGTTTCCGGCCGCTGTCGTCATGGGAACGGTACTCGCCATGCGTTTCAGCCAAACTTCGGCAGTGGCGGATGAAAAACCGTGGTCACGACCGCTCGCCGTCGCCGCGACGGTTCTGATGGCAACGGCCATTGTGTACTTTGTGCTGACGGTCACCGCCCCCGGGTGGCAGACCGCCGACGCCGTGCGCAAAGCGCGCATGGCGAGTCGGCTATACCCGGACGTGGAGCGGCAGATTGACTTGGCGAAGAACAACGTCGAGCGGGCCAACGCCCGGACGAAGGCGGTCAATTTCCTGAACGGGCAGATTTTGAACCCGCTGCGGGCGGCGGCAGTGCGCGACCCACAAAACGCGGCCCTGCTGTTGGAAATCGCCCGGTGGGAACGCCCCCTCTGGCGGCAACTGTTGTACGTCGATCCGTCCGAGGCGGCCGTGTTGGGCCGAGACATCTTGAAGCGGGCCGACCAGGCGGCGAAGTTGGACCCGAAGAACGTCGCGGGACAGCAGGCGATCCTCGAAGCCCTGTTCCTGTATCGCAAGGAGTCGAACTCGAAGCCGGTCGAGCGGCTGGAGGCGTTCAACAACCACTTGGCCGTCGTCGCCCAGCGAATGCCGCACCTGGAAGTGCCATACCGCTTCCGCATGGTGATGACGTTGCTCAAGGCCGGCGACGCCGACGGCGTCGAACCCGAGATCGCCAAACTCCTCCGGCTCAACCGCGTGGACGGCCAACCCCACGGCGGGTTGACTGACGCCCAGCGGCAAGAAGTGATTGACACGGCGAAGGCGGTCGTCAAAGATCCGCCGCAAGAACTGCTCGACGAATGGACGCGGTGAACCCGTCCGCCTTTACTTGATGACTGCCCAGTTCTTGTAAAACATGGCGTTGAAGCGGGCGATGACCGTGCGGACGCACGCAAGAATGCCGCTCATGAGCCACGGGACGAGGCTGGGCCGCAGGATGTCCACGAACATGCAGTAGCGGACTTCGTCCGACTGGTTGCACGACTGGTGTTGCAGCGTGTCGTCGAAGATGAAGAGCTTGTTTTCGCGCCAGTAGTTGGCGTGCGTGCCCACCTTGATGAACACCTGATCGCTGTTGATTTGGTTGATGTTGTAGAGCAGCCGCAGGGTGATCCGCAGCGGGCCGAAGTGCTTGCCGGTGGACTGCTTCTTGCTGAACACCGAGACGCCGATGGTCTTGATGTACTTGTACTTGTGGTGGAACTCGGGGATGTCCACCGTCGTCTGGACGTTCTTGCCGTACCACTTGAAGAAGATCATCCCCCGCTTGTGCTCGCCCATCTTCTCGGCCAACTTGCCGACCAAGTCGCTACGGTGGGCCGCCTCGATCATGGAATTGATCTCGGTCTGGTAGCCCGCGGGCAAGTCGGTCAACTTGTAGATGCCCCGGTTCCAGTACGGCAGGCAGAAAATATCCATCAACAAGTTGAACGGGGCCAGCAGCCATGTAAAGACGCCGTTGCCGGCGAAGTAGCGGTCGAGGGACGAGAGTTTGCGGGCCGTGTTGCGCACGAAGTCGATCAGGCCGAGGGCGACGTATACCGCCAGCACGTAGGGGATAAAGTAAATCCCCAGCGCGAGCGGGATCACCCGCTTGGCCACCTTCTTGACGACCCGGGGCCATTGAGCCTTCCGCTTGGGCGGCGCTTGGTCTTGCACATTGGGCAGCGCGACGGTCGCGGACATCCTATTACCTCGGGAAAGAAACGGCGGGCACGCCAACACTTGAGGGCAATGGCGAGAGGGACCAAGCGTAGCGAATCCCCGAATTATAATCAATATCGGGCGATTGGAGACCCTAATTGAGCGATTGTCGGCGAGGACCGACCCGTGCGGCGACTCGTTCGCGGAATTCCACGGGACAAAAAGCGAAGCGGGCCGGGGTTTCCCCCGGCCCGCGCAGCGCACTTCTCAATCGCCTGAGTGGCTCAAGCCT